>NZ_JBWXVH010000003.1:0-230536 GCF_059900945.1 Fructilactobacillus sp. X8R1C1
TTATTCCGGCATAGCTCAGTTGGTAGAGCACCTGACTGTTAATCAGGTTGTCGACGGTTCGAGCCCGCCTGCCGGAGCTATGTCTGAGTGCTAACAACAATTGCCGTTAGCACTTTTAATTTATCGTCATTTTGCCGGCTTAGCTCAGCTGGTAGAGCATCGGTATCGTAAACCGAGGGTCACAGGTTCAAGTCCTGCAGCCGGCATAAATTTTTTATTCATTCTTAATGATGATTAAACCTTTGGCATAGCAAATAACGGGTGAATAGAATCTAATGGTGTGCTTGAATATGCACATACATACATGAAGACACAAGAATTTATTTCTTGTGTCTTTTTTTATATTGCAAGTTTTATGTTAAACTTGGATCAGTGTTACATTTCATAACATAGGTTATTGACGCTTATATCAATAACGAATAGAATGGTGTCATATCAAGGAGATATGCGTATGAGTGAAAAAGTACTGAGGAAATCTTTAGCGGTTCTGCCAATGGGAACGGTTATGAAGCTTACTTCCTTATCATCCAGACAAATAAGGTATTACGATGATCATGGTCTTGTTCATTCTAAACGAACATCAGGAAACCGACGTTTGTATTCATTAGATAATGTGGACCAAATTCTTGAGATTCACAACTATCTTATTGAAGGAATGACAATTGCTCAGGTTAAAAGAGTATTTGAGAAACAACGTCGTCGAAAACTTTTACATAGTGGTGATAAATCACTTAGTGATGAAGATGTCCGCGAATACTTGAAAGACGATATTTTAAAAGCTGGACGCTTGTATGATGATTCTGATTTAAAGCAACAGGGTAAGTATTTAAAATAAGGAGACTACTTATGGTACATGATTATACAAAAGACGACATTCGCCAAATGGTAAAAGATGAAGACGTCCGATTTATTCGACTAATGTTTACTGACTTGATGGGCAGCATCAAAAACGTTGAGGTACCCGTTAACCAACTAAACAAGGTTTTAGATGGTAAGATTATGTTTGATGGATCTTCAATTGATGGTTTCGTACGCATTGAGGAAAGTGATATGTACCTGATCCCTGATCTTTCAACGTGGATGGTCTTCCCATGGGGTGACGAACACGGTAAGGTTGCTCGTCTGACATGTAGTGTTCATACATCAGATGGCGAGGTGTTCGTTGGTGATCCAAGAAATAATTTAATGCGTGTTCTGGATGAAATGAAAGAAATGGGCTTTTCTAACTTTAACATTGGCCCAGAACCTGAATTCTTCTTGTTCAAAATGGACGATAAGGGTAATCCAACCACTGAATTGAATGATCACGGAAGTTACTTTGATTTGGCACCAATGGATTTGGCAGCCAATATTCGTCGTGATATGGTTCTTGAATTAGAAAATATGGGCTTTCGAGTTGAGGCTTCTCACCATGAAGTAGCATCTGGACAACATGAAATTGATTTTCAGTACGACAACGCCGTGGTTACGGCAGATCATATTCAAACCTTTAAGTTAGTTGTAAAAACAGTTGCTAGAAAGTATGGATTATACGCCACTTTCATGCCAAAGCCACTGAATGGTATCAATGGATCAGGGATGCACATCAACATGTCATTGTTTGATAAAGATGGTGACAACGTCTTTTATGATAAAGATGGTGACCTGGAATTATCACAAACGGCATACTACTTCTTAGGTGGACTTTTGAAGCACGCTAAAGCATTAACTGCTGTATGTAACCCAATCGTTAACTCCTACAAGCGACTAGTTCCTGGCTTTGAGGCACCGGTCTATGTGGCATGGTCGGCATCTAACCGTTCACCATTAGTTAGAGTTCCAGCTAGTCGTGGTCTTAGCACTCGCCTTGAACTTCGAAGTGTTGATCCTTCAGCTAACCCATACTTAGCAATTGCATCAATTCTTGAAGCTGGTTTAGATGGTATTAAAAACAAAATTGAACCAGGTGAACCAATTGACCGTAATATCTATCATATGGATGGCAAGGAACGAAAATTAGATCATATTGAAAACTTACCTTCCACCCTTCATAATGCGCTTAAAGCATATGAAGCTGATCCACTTATGAAGAAAGCCATGGGACCTCACATGTATCAAAATTACTTGGATGCAAAGAACATGGAATGGAATGCTTACAGACAAAACGTTTCTCAATGGGAACGCGACAGATACCTAGATATGCTATAAAAAAACACCAACAGAGCGTTGGTGTGATTAAGGAATTACTTTTTAAGCAGTTTAACAATTTCAGCTAGATATTGATCAGTAAGGCTCGGTTCTTGAGCCTTCTTTTCTTGCTTTTTTTGATTTTTATTAGTTAATTTGTTGATAAATTTGACCAATAAAAAGACGATGAAAGCAATCAGCAGGAAATTGATGACTGAGTTTAGAAATAAGCCATATTTTATCTTTGCTTTTCCAACGGTGATGGCAAGTGATGAAAGATCGATTTTTCCTAAGAACAGTCCAATAAACGGGTTAAAAATGTTATTAACCAATGAAGTCACGATCGAAGTGAAGGCAGACCCGATGATAATTCCGACGGCCATGTCAACCACATTCCCTCGTGATATAAATTCTTTAAATTCCTTGAACAATGTATTATCCACTTCCTTTTCCTTGATAATCACTATTCTAACAAACTTTTTGTCGAGATATGATTGTAAATGAAAATCAAGAATGGTATTATTTCTGATAATTGTTAAAAGATTGACAGGAGGAGATTTTATGAACGGACAAGGCGAGAAGAGTCTCGACCATGCGTTCTTTGGGCAACCAAAAGGGTTGCAAACACTGTTCTTCACTGAAATGTGGGAACGATTCAGTTACTACGGGATGCGTGCAATTCTTTTATACTACATGTATTTCTCAGTCGCCAAGGGTGGATTAGGATTTTCTCCAACCACTGCAGCTTCAGTTATGGCAATTTACGGTTCACTAGTATTTCTAACGTCGGTGTTAGGTGGTTATCTAAGTGATCGTGTCTGGGGTAGTCGAAAGACCGTTCTGTATGGTGGAATTTTAATTATGTTTGGGCACGTGGTACTGTCGTTACCATTTGGTGCCGGAGCGCTATTTATTTCCATTGTCTTAATCACCGTTGGTACTGGACTATTGAAGCCAAATGTTTCAGAAATGGTTGGTGCCTTATATGGTGAAAATGATCCAAGACGTGATACTGGATTTACCATTTTTGTTTTTGGGATTAACTTAGGGTCGTTCATCGCACCGATCTTAGTTGGGACCGTCGGAATGGACTTTAATTTCCATGCTGGTTTCTCACTTGCCGCTATCGGAATGTTCTTTGCTTTAATTTACTACTACTTCAGTGGTAAAAAGACTTTGAGTATCGATGGCTTATATCCAAGTGATCCCTTAGAACCAGATGATTTGAATCGTTTAGTTCTTGAAATTATTGGTGGCTTAGCTGTATTTGCCGTTATTATCGCGGGGATGTGGTACTTTAAAGTTTTGAGTATTGATAACTTTGTTTTGTTATTGAGTATTATCGCAATTTTAACCCCAATTATTTACTTCGTTGTTATTTTGAGAAGTAAGAAGGTTACTAAGACAGAACATTCACGGGTTCTTGCCTATATTCCATTATTTATCGCTGCTGCGGTATTCTGGGCCATTGAGGAACAGGGCTCCGTTGTTTTGGCTTTGTTTGCTGAAAATCAAACTAACAATAACCTTGGATTTTTGCATATTAATGCTACTTGGTATCAGTCACTTAACCCATTGTTCATTATGCTGTACACACCACTGTTCGCATTCTTATGGACATATCTGGCTAAAAGAAAAGAAGAGCCCAGCTCTCCAGTTAAGTTTACGTGGGGAATGTTTTTCGCTGGATTTTCGTACTTATTTATGATGATTCCAATTTTCCTATTTGGTTCATCAGCTAAAGTTAGCCCACTATGGCTAATTGGTAGTTGGGCCATTGTTGAAATTGCCGAAATGTTGATTTCACCAATTGGGCTTTCCGTTACCACCAAACTTGCTCCGAAAGCATTTGAATCACAGATGATGAGTATGTGGTTCTTAGCGGATGCTGCTGGTCAGGCGGTTAACTCACAAATCGTTAAGTTCTACACTCCGGGACACGAAATCGCGTACTTTGGAATCGTTGGACTTGTAGCCATCTTGTTTGGAATTGTCTTATTATTGATGATCAAACCAGTTAAAAAACTGATGGATGGAGTAAATTAAAATCACTATAATGAAAGGCGCTGTAAAGTTAGCGCCTTTTATTTTTTGAAAAAAAGTATTGACTAACATCATGATCCCGTGTAATATAATAAACGTTGATTCGTTACTACGAATTACTCATTTATTATGGAGGGGTAGCGAAGTCTGGCTAAACGCGGCGGACTGTAAATCCGCTCCTTCGGGTTCGGTGGTTCGAATCCACTCCCCTCCATTGATTCTTGGGCTATAGCCAAGTGGTAAGGCAACAGGTTTTGATCCTGTGATGCGCTGGTTCGAACCCAGCTAGCCCAATACTAATTATTGGTGTAAAATCGACTAACAAATGTTAGTCGATTTTTTTATGCCAAGGTAGGAGTAATTATGACAGTACCTGTTTATATTAAAATTCATGATGATATTAAGAGTAAGATCGAAGACGGAAGCTGGAAAGTGGGAACCCGGATTCCATCTGAAAGAAAACTATCCGAACAGTACGGAGTAAGTCGGATGACGTTCAGGCAAGCTGTTCAAGCGCTCGTTGAGGATGGAATATTAAAACGGATTGCCGGCTCAGGAACGTACGTTACTAACCAAAAGGTTCAAGAAAAAATGTCCGGAGTAACCAGCTTTACTAACATTATGCTGGCTCAAGGAAAAAAGCCATCCACCAAAACCTTGTCATATAAGATTGTTGAGCCCACCTTTAAGGAAGCCTCTGTCTTGGGGCTGAGTCAGGATGATCGGGTTTTGCGGATGAATCGGATTCGCTATGGGGACGACATTCCGATTTGCTATGAAGTGGCAGCTGTTAATGCATCGATGGTCGAAGGGTTAAGTGAAGAAGATGTTTCTAGTTCCCTGTATCGTTCTTTAGAGGACAAGAAGGGACTTCGTCCAAGAAGCGCGAAGCAATTTATTTCGGCGATTTTAGCGACTGATCGGATTGCTGATTTACTGGATATTGAGGTTAAGGCACCCATTCTTAAGCTAAAACAGATATCTTATCTTCAAAATCAGCAACCATTTGAGTTTGTTCAGGCTCAGTACGCTGCTGAGCGATTTGAGTTTTACCTAAATAAATAAAAAAGAGCCCTACTAACGAGGGCTCGTAAAGTTGGATGAGATCACTTCTCATCCTTTTTTTGTTTTCTAACTAAATTTAAAAATTCAGGAATGGCTAGCATTCGTTTAAAACGGGTGGGTTCTTTAAAAAGGCGATAGAGCCATTCGATGTGATGATTAATCCAGAACTTAGGAGCTCTCTTGACGTGTCCAGCTAAAACGTCAAAGCTGCCTCCAACCCCAATCCACAGCCCGTTATTTTTGGCTCGATATTTTGCTATGAATTCTTCTTGGCTAGGGAAACCGGTCGCAACAAAAATCATGTCAATGTCGTTGTTTTCAATGTTGTTAATGATGGGAGTGTCGTTTTTAAAATAACCGTCCTGCATCCCCACAATTTTTAAATGTGGATAGTTAACGGTTAAGACTTTTCGTAAATCAAATACGACATCGGGTTTGGCTCCCAGAAAATAAGCTGACTTGTTATTTTGGTTTCCCCAAGTTAACAGTGCTTTAAAAATGTCATAACCGGTGATTCGTTCTGGCATTGGGTCATTTAGCATTTTGGCGCCCTTGATAATGCCAATCCCATCTGGCACGACGTAAGTGGCGTCTTTTAAAACTTTTTGGTAGTGAGGATGACGATCAGCATAAACTACGATTTCTGGATTGGCGGTTACCACAAACGTGTTTTGGTGGTCGTCTATTTGGGATTCAATCACCTGCATAAATTCGGTGAAAGTCGCGTTAATAAAGGGAATAGAAGCGATGTTGGTGGTAGGGAATTTGTGCGTCATTTGTTAGCCTTCTTTTTGGGTATTATGTGATATAATGTGCAACGAGTAACAACAATAGTTTAGCCTGAAATGGCTAGAGGAGATTAAAGATGTCAACATTACAAAGTCCTAATAATTTAACTTTACACACTGACTATTATGAAATCAATATGATGGCAACTTATTTTGAAAAACATATGCAAAATCGTCATGCTGTATTTGAAGTTTTTTTTAGAGACATGCCCTTTGGAAATGGATATGCCGTCTTTGCAGGATTAAAACACATTATTGAATATATCAACAACCTTAACTTCACTGATGAGGACATTAAGTATTTAAAGTCAATTAGCGATTATTCCGATGAATTTTTAGATTATCTTCGTAACTTTAAGTTTACTGGGACAATTCGTTCTGCTGTTGAGGGTGATTTAGTTTATAACAACGAGCCCATTGTTCAAGTTGAAGGAACGATTGCGGAATGTCAATTAGTTGAGACCGCTATTTTGAACATGGTGAACTATCAGACTTTAATCGCTACTAAAGCGGCCCGAATTCGAATGGTGGCTGGAAATAATCCTTTAATGGAGTTTGGTAGTCGTCGAGCCCAAGAAGTTGATGCAGCACTGTGGGGAACCAGAGCGGCATACATTGGTGGGTTTAACGCGACTTCCAATGTGTTAGCCGGTAAGGAATTTGGCATTCCTGTCAGCGGAACGATGGCGCACTCTTTGATTGAATCATTTGGAAATGACTATGATGCATTTATGGCATACGCCCAAACTCATAAGAACTGTACTTTTCTGTTAGACACCTTTGATACCATTAAAAGTGGGGTCCCAAATGCAATTCGAGTTGCAAAAGAAATGGGCAACAAGATTAACTTTCAAGGTGTCAGAATTGATTCCGGTGATATGGCGTACTTATCAAAAAGAGTGAGGGAAATGCTGGATGAAGCTGGCTTTAAGGATGTTCAAATTGTGGCTTCCAACGACCTTGATGAATACACCATTAGTAGTTTGAAGATGCAAAATGCCAAAATCGACTCTTGGGGAGTTGGGACCAAGCTAATTACGGCTTTTGACCAACCCGCACTTGGTGCGGTTTACAAGTTGGTCTCGGTTGAAGATGAACAGGGTCACATGGTCGATACCATTAAACTTTCCAATAACGCCGAAAAGGTTTCCACTCCGGGTAAGAAGCAAGTTTGGCGGATTACTGAAAAAGACGACGGTAAGTCTGAGGGAGATTACATCACACTTGATGGTGAAGATCCACGTGAACAGTCTTCCGTGTACATGTTCCATCCGCATTTCACTTACATTAACAAGACTATTACCAATTTTAATGCTCAACCGCTCTTACAGGATATCTTTAAAGATGGAAAGCAGGTATATCAAATGCCGACGTTAGAGGCTACTAAACAGCATGCGACCGATTCTTTGAAGGCACTCTGGCCAGAGTACAAGCGTCAGTTAAATCCACAAGATTACCCAGTTGATCTTTCTAAGAAATTATGGGACCACAAGATGAGTTTGATTAATGAAATTCATAATGGGGTTGAGCAAAAATTAGAGTAGGTGAATAGTAATGGATGAGAAACAAAAACGACTGCAAAAACAGATTATTAGTGCTTTAAGGGTTCAACCAAAGATCGATCCTGAAACGGAGATTAGACGTAGTGTTGATTTTATCAAGGATTACGTTAAAAAGAATTCGTTTATTAAATCAGTAGTACTGGGAATCTCTGGTGGTCAAGATTCCACTTTGACGGGAAAATTAGCATCGATGGCAATGAATGAATTAAGGGAAGAAACGGGTGATACTGAATATCAGTTTATTGCGGTTCGTCTTCCTTATGGTGAACAAGCTGATGAATCGGACGCCATGGAAGCCATTGATTTTATGGATGCTGATCGGGTTGAACGCGTCAATATCAAGGATTCAGTCGATGCAATGGTAAAAGCGGTTGAAGCTAACGGTGATTCCGTTTCTGATTTTAATAAGGGCAACATTAAGGCTCGGACGCGGATGATTGCGCAGTTTACCATTGCTGGTGCCAATCAAGGAATTGTACTTGGCACTGATCATGCTGCCGAGGCAGTAACCGGTTTTTACACTAAATTTGGTGACGGAGCTTCTGATATTGTTCCAATTTGGCGACTGGATAAACGGCAGGGTCGTGCGCTTCTTGAGTACCTTGACGCACCTAAAAACCTTTACGAGAAAACCCCAACGGCGGATCTTGAAGATGATCGTCCAGCTCTTCCAGATGAAAAAGCACTTGGGGTTAGTTATAAAAATATTGATGACTTTTTAGAAGGCCAGGACATTAGTTCTAGTGCAGCTAATGTGATTGAAAATTGGTATTTGAAAACTCAACATAAGCGACACCTTCCCATTAATGTTTATGATACGTTTTGGAAATAAATTTGATTACAATAACTCCGTTAATTATTTAATGGAGTTTTTATTTGAAAGATTATGGTGAAAAAATGGAAAAAACTTTAATTGATCAAACTGCAAAAGCGTTACCACACATTTCGAAACGACAAATTCAACAAACCTTAGAAATGCTTGAGGATGGTAATACCGTTCCGTTTATTGCACGATACCGCAAAGAGAGAACCGGTAATTTGGATGAGGTTTCCATTCGGGAACTTGAGGATACTTACCAGCGTCTAGCAAAGCTGAGCCACCGAAAGGAAGAAGTGGTAAAAAAGATTGACGAAGAAGGCCAATTAACCAAGCAGTTAAAACAAGACATCTTAAATGCTGACAGTATTCAGATTGTGGAAGACTTGTATCTGCCATATAAGCAAAAACGAAAAACAAAGGCGATGGTTGCAAGGGAACAGGGATTAGAACCACTTGCAACTGCAATTTTAAAGTTTCAAAATGAGCCATTAAAACAACTGGCAAAGTCCTTTATAGATGATGATCACGACGTTAGTTCCGTTAATGACGCTTTAGATGGAGCCCGTGAAATCATTACGGATGCCATTGGAAACAACGCTAAGTTTCGGGAATGGATTCGAAACTATACCTTAAAAAACGCTATGCTGGCGGCAAAGGTTAAACCTAAAGGAAAGGTCAATGACGAAGGTGGCGTTTATGGTGATTACTACGATTTTAGTGAGCGAGCCAAAACGGTTCCGAGTTATCGGGTTTTAGCAATCAATCGTGGTGAAAAGGCAAAGGTATTGACCGTGAAACTAGATGTTGATGTTAATGCCATTATGCATTACATTGATTTTCATGTGGTTAGTAATCATAATGGTCCCGCAGTTGACTTTGTTAAAGACGCTTCAAAAGATGCTTATAAGCGCTTCATCGGTCCTGCCATCGAACGTGAAATTCGTTCCACTATGACTGAAGCCGCAGAAAATCATGCCATTGAAGTGTTTGGAAGAAATCTGTATCACCTGTTAATGCAGGCGCCAATCAAGGGTAAGGTGGTTCTTGGTTTTGACCCAGCGTACCGAACGGGATGCAAACTAGCGGTCATTGATGCAAACGGTAAATTCTTGGCAAAGGAAATTATTAAAGCCACTAAACCAGCGACAGAAGCACAGCAAGCGCGAGCTAAAGAACAGTTGATTGACCTGATTAAGAAGTATCACGTTCAAATGATTGCAATTGGTAACGGAACGGCATCACGCGAATCGGAACAATTTGTTGCTGATGCAATTAAATCAATTGATTATCCGGTTCATTACGTAATTGTTAGTGAAGCTGGGGCATCGGTATATTCTGCTAGTAATAATGCGCGAAAAGAGTTTCCTAACCTTCACGTTGAGGAACGTTCAGCCATTAGTATTGGAAGACGACTACAGGATCCACTTTCTGAGTTGATTAAGATTGACCCCAAAGCGGTTGGGGTTGGTCAGTACCAGCATGATGTCTCTGAAAGTAACCTTGATGCACAGTTGGATCGGGTGATTGAGACTGCCGTTAACCAAGTTGGGGTCAACTTGAACACCGCTAGTCCAAATTTACTTGAACACATCTCGGGATTAACTAAATCCACTTCACAAAATATTGTTGAATATCGGGATGAAAACGGTGCTTTTTCTAACCGTAATCAATTAAAAAAAGTTAAACGATTAGGACCAAAGGCTTTTGAACAATCAGTTGGATTTTTACGTATCATTAATGGCAAGAATCCATTGGACAATACTGATATTCACCCAGAAAGTTATCGTCAAGCTAAACAAATCTTGTCAGCAATGGGACTTACAATTGATAATTTTGGTTCTGATGAAGGTCGAAAAAAGCTTGAAAAAGCAAATGAAGTTGATTTATCACAATCACTATCAATTGATCAGCAGTTGGTCAAAGATATTTTAGCTAGTTTGAAAAATCCCGGACGTGACCAACGTGATACGATGCCGAAGCCGTTGCTTAAATCGGATGTCATGAAGATTGAAAACTTGAAATCGGGAATGAAATTACAGGGAACCGTTCGCAATGTTACTGATTTTGGTGCGTTTGTCGACATTGGAGTAAAACAGGATGGTCTCGTTCATATTTCAAAAATGAGTGATCGGTTTATATCGGATCCAGCAAAGCTTGTTTCTGTTGGTGACATTGTCGACGTGTGGGTGTTAAGTGTTGATTTAGATCGAAAACGAATTAAACTTTCCATGGTTGGTCCAGAATAGGAGCGAACTTATTTGCATGACGATGAACTACAGAAACTGGTGGAACAAATCTCGTTAGAGTCATTTGGGAAACCATTTAAGCACCGCGCATATTTTAATGGTCGATTGAAAACTACTGGTGGTAGATACCACCTTAAAGACCATAATATTGATATTAATCAGACGATGGCGAAGAGGATCTCTAGAGAAGAATTAGTGGGAATCATTAAACATGAACTCGTTCATTATCATCTTCATTTAGCAGGGTATTCCGCTAATCATCGTTCAAAAGAATTTAAGCAGTTGTTAAGAGCTGTAGATGGTAGTCGTTATGCTCCAATTTTGAAAGCACAATCAGCTTATCATTATCTTTATGAGTGTACTAAGTGTGGCCAATTATATCGACGAAAGCGACGGGTTAATATTTCACGTTTTGTATGTAGTAAGTGTCGTGGTAAGCTAAAACTAGTTAAGAAGGAGTGAAGTATCATGGAAAAAATTATTGTGAGAGTTCCAGCAACTTCTGGTAATGTTGGTAATGGCTATAATTCGGTTGGGCTCGCTCTTCATATGTATTACACGGTGATCGTTGAAGAAGAAACTGAGAAGTGGCGGGTCAATCATGCGTTTGGCGATTCAGTTCCTCACGATGACAAAAATTTGGTGGTTCAAACGATTTTAAAGGTTAACCCTAAAATCATGCCCCATCAACTAACGGTAATGTCAGATGTTCCACTGGAAAAGGGGCTTGGGTCTAGTACCACGGCGATTGCTGCGGGAATTAAAATTGCTAACAAGCTTGAAAATATGAACTTATCAGTTAATGACCAAATTAACATTGGTAGTCGAATGGAAGGACATCCTGACAACATTGCCTCAGCCATTCTGGGAGATATAACAATTTCTCACTATGAGGATGGAAAGACTGACGTTGTCAAAGCTCATATGCCCGATGAAATGCAAGCCTTGGTTTTCATTCGAAATGAGAAAATTACCCAACAGAGGGGAATGGAACGTTTCCCAAAGGAAATTACGTTTGGTCAAGAGGTACAGACTAGTAGCGCTTCGAACGTTTTTGTCGCTGCATTAATGCAAAATGATTGGAATAAAGCGGCCCGAATGATTGAAGCTGATAGTCTGGTTCGCACTGGACAGGGTAATGATTTTAAAGACTTCAAAGTAATTAAACAGACTGCTCATGAACTAGGAATCTACGGAACTTACATTAGTGGAGTGGGTTCATCGATTATCACGCTAGGAGATTATGACCAACTCACCAAGTTACAACAGAAGATTGAAAGTAACGATCAATTGGATGGAGTATGTAAGTTAGTTGACCTTGATAGGGATGGTGCCACGATTCGTGGTGAAGAATAATTAAAAAATTCATTGCGCTATCTCGTTAAATTTGCTATGATGTTTATTGTAGCAATGCGGCCATGGCGGAATTGGCAGACGCGCAAGATTAAGGATCTTGTCGGGATTTATCCCGGTGGAAGTTCGAGTCTTCTTGGCCGCATCATTTAATTCAAGAACACCATATCATTTTAAGATATGGTGTTCTTTTTAATTCTAAGTCTCTTTTGTTGACATTAAGTTGTGCACGATTAATCTAAGAAGTGAACGATTAATTAACAAGGATGGTGTGATAATTATGTCAGATAAATTAACAACCGAAGCTGGTCAACCGTGGGCTAATAACGAACATTCTCAAACAGCTGGTGTTCGTGGTCCTGTTTTGATGCAGGATTATCAATTACTAGAAAAGTTAGCTCATTTTAATCGTGAGAGGATTCCAGAGCGAGTCGTTCATGCTAAAGGTGCTGGTGCCAAGGGCGTTTTTAAACTTACACATGACATGAGTAAGTACACTAAAGCTGATTTATTCAATGGTGTGGGCAAAGAAACCCCAATGACCATTAGAATCTCGCAGGTTGCGGGTGAAGCTGGTTATCCTGACACCGTTCGTGATGTTCGTGGATTTGCGTTGAAATTCTACACGCAAGAAGGCAATTACGACATTGTTGGTAATAATACTCCGGTGTTCTTTGTTAACGATCCGCTTAAGTTTCCTGACTTTATTCATTCCCAGAAGCGTGATCCTAAGACTCATTTACGTTCACAAGAGATGCAGTGGGATTTTTGGTCTCATTCACCAGAATCGGTTCACCAGGTCACCTACCTGATGGGTGATCGTGGTAATCCGGCTAGTTATCGAACAATGAATGGTTATGGAAGTCACACGTATAAGTGGGTTAATAAAGAAGGGACTCCATTTTGGGTTAAGTATCACTTCATTAGTCAACAAGGGGTTAAGAACATGACTAATGAACAAGCTTCAAAAGCAGCAACTGAAGATACCGATTATTTAATTCATGATTTATACGATGCAATTGAACAAAAGAACTATCCAACATGGAAAGTTTATGTTCAGATTATCCCTTATCAAGCAGGAATTGATTACAAACCAGATATTTTTGATGTAACTAAGGTGGTTTCTCATAAGGATTACCCACTACAAGAAGTTGGGGAATTTACCTTAAACCAAAATCCAACTAACTATTTTGACGATGTGGAAGAATTAGCTTTCTCACCCGCTAACCTGGTTCCTGGGATTGAAGCAAGTCCTGATAAGTTACTTCAAGGACGGTTGTTTGCGTATAAGGACGCGGAAAGATATCGTCTAGGAGCTAATTATGAACAATTAAAGGTCAACCGTCCCTTAGACAAGGTTGAAAATTACGAACGTGATGGTCAAATGGCACAAGGACAAGACGGATCGGTCAACTATGAACCAAACGGTAAGGGAGGACCAGTTGAAGATCTGAGTGCTTCAATCAGTCCCGATAAAGTGGAAGGTGAAACCGGAGCTTTTAAACCATATGACACTGACTACTATAGTGCAGCCGGAAAGTTGTATCATGTAATGAAACCGGAGGAACGTGATCGCCTGATTAATACGATCAAAGAAACGCTTGGTTCCGTTGATAATCATGAGATCCAAATCCTAGAAACCAGACAATTTTATAAGGCTGACCCAGAGTATGGGACTCGAGTAACAAAGGCTCTTGGTCTTGATTTAAATGAAATTAGATAAAAGATCCCATAAATAAAAATAGACTTGCAAGATAGGTTATTAGCCCTATTCTTACAAGTCTATTTTAATATGCTGGTGCCGTTGAGTTTGGATCGGTGGTACTCCCTGATGAATCATTGGTAGCAGTATTGTTGTTGGATGGATCACCATTACTAGGGGAATTGGTTTCTTGTTGTTTAGGAGTTAAACCCTTAGCTTGCGGTAAATTCAAGGTGGTTCGAATATGGTTTGAGACGTTCATCAATTCGTCTGGTTGGGCGACTTGATAACTGACTCCGTTAATCATTGCTTCATTCCCCTGAAGGGTCTCAGACTTGATGTGATGAGTGGCTGGACCATACTTAGATCTAATGGCAATCATGTCATCAAAGGATAAATCGGTTTTGAGGTTTCCATTTAATGATTCAAGAATTTGTTGGTACCTGGGAATGGAAGAAATTCCCATTCCTTTCATCACTAATTTTTCTAAGACTTGCCGTTGTCGCTGTTGGCGACCGTAGTCACCTTTCGGGTCATCATCCCTCATTCGAGAATAATCAAGGGCTTGATCACCATCTAGATGGGTCATTTTGCCCTTAACTACATTGGTATTCCCATACTTAAACGTCAATGGTGGCTTCACTTCGACACCCCCAACGGAATCAACCATCTGTTTTAAACCACCCATGTTAACGATCGCAAAGTAGTCGATGGGAACGTTTAAGAGATGCTGGACAGTTGAAATGGCAGTCTTTGGACCACCGATGGTGTAAGCAGCGTTGATTTTTTCGTATGGCTGTGAGTCACCGTCGACCACGACTTTGGTATCGCGGGGGATACTGGTTAAGTAAGTGGTCTGCTTTTGCGGGTTAACGGTAGCGACGATAATGGTGTCGGTGCGGCCAACGTCGTGTCTACCAAGGGCGCCCGTGTCGGTTCCCATTAGTAAGATTGAAAACGGTTTTCGTTTCTTTAGAAGATTTGAGACGTTTCTTGATTTTCCAATTCCATCGTCTTGAAACGTTCCTCCAAAGGAATGACGAGCCTGGGTGTAAGCACGGAAACCAAAAGCAAGGGCAATGATGACAATCAATAAGATGATACCCATAAAAGTCCAGGCAACTGGATGGTGCGGCTCGTTATCATAGTCAACGGCTGGCTCTGACTTTGGTTCGGAAAAATGTGGATTACCAGCTCGCCGGCTATATTCGCGATTGTCGTCATTATTATTATCGTAGTTTGACATTATTATTCCCCGCTTATTTATTAATACTGCCCCAAATTATATAGCAGTTATGGCAGCTAACGCTAGTTATTTCTCAACTTTTTAGTAGATTTTAATATAACCGTATTATTCTTATTGGGGCAATTTCTAGTGGTGTAAAATCGTGTGGTACAATAACTTAAGTAAAACTTACAAGAATAGGATGATCAAATGGGTATTTTTTTTAAGAGTATATCAGGGATATTAATTGTACTGATCATGATCGTGCTCGGTTTTGTTTTAGCTAAACGTCACTGGTTTAATGATGATTCAACTAACTTAATTGTTAAACTGGTTATTGACGTAGCCTTGCCGTGTTACATGATCTATACGATTGGTCGCGATTTTACGACCGACACGTTACTTTCAACGTTGCCAGACTTAAGATTTCCGGTCGTTAGTATGTTAATCATGTTTGGGATTTCGGTGGCAATTGCCCGGGTGATTCGAATTAAAAAGTATCATCGGGGGGTGTTTGAATCGATGTTTTTAAATTCAAACACTGTCTTTGTCGGATTGCCAGTTAATATGGCTCTGTTTGGGGCCAAAAGTTTACCGTACGTGTTAGTTTACTACATGGCTAATACGACCTTTTTTTGGACCATTGGTGTTTACTTAATCCAACGTGATGGGGACGCTAATTCCAAGTTTGACTGGAAAAAGACCGTGAGTAAAATTTTGTCACCACCATTGCTGGGATTTATCTTTGGGGTGATTTTAGTTTTACTGCGAATTAAAATTCCCAACTTTTTAATGAGTGATTTCCAATATATTGGTGGGTTAACCATCCCACTTTCAATGATGTTCATTGGAATTTCGATGGCAAATATCAACTTTAACAAATTTGACTTTAGTTCTTCTAATTGGGGAATTTTACTGGGTCGATTCGTGATTTCACCAATTTTAATGGCACTGTTGGTTATTCCAACTGGGATGCCAGTTTTGATGAAACAAGTCTTCATTATGCAGGCTGCCATGCCGGTTATGACTAATGCACCAGTGGTAGCCAGAAAGTATGGTGCGGATGCAGATTATGCTTCACTGATGGTCGCTGAAACCACGATCATCAGTTTAATTGTTTTGCCCATTTTAATGGTGATTGTGCAACAAATCCGTTAAGACGAGTCAATTGAAAAATAGACAAGTAAAGAATGGGAGTAGTAGCTTAAAGTGAAAAAATCAGTGATTTATGTGTTAATTTCGACGTTAATGTTTAGTTCGATGGAGATTGCCCTAAAGGTGGCAGGAAGTGAGTTTAATCCAATTCAGTTGAATTTACTTCGTTTCTTCATTGGTGGGATTGTCTTGTTACCCTTTGCGTGGTATGAATTACATAAACGACGACGCAAAATCAACTTAAAGGATTGGAAGACGTTTGCGTTTACTGGTTTTGCGTGTGTGGTAATTAGTATGACGCTGTACCAGTTAGCGATTGTGTATGATAAGCCAGCCATTGTGGCCGTCCTGTTTAGTTGTAATCCGGTCTTTGCCGTAATCTTTGCATATTTCATTTTGCATGAGCGAATTGGACGGGCCAACTTAATCTCATTAATCATTTCGGTCATTGGCTTAATTGTGATTGTTAATCCATTTAACTTAACTAACCCAGTTGGAATTATTTTGTCACTCTTATCGGCTGTTACTTTCGGCTTTTACAGTATTTTGTCGCAGTATTGCTCGGTTAAACGAGAATTAGATGGAGTGACCATCACTTGTTTCACTTTTATTGCTGGTTCTTTGGAGTTATTTGTTTTATCATTGATTACCAATATCCCGTTTGTTTCAAGTGGGATGAAATCGGTGGGATGGTTGAGTCAATTTGCATCCATTCCGATCTTAAAGGACGTTAATTTACAAAATTTCTGGATTTTATTCTTTATCGGAGTCTGTGTAACCGGCGGCGGTTTTGCGTTTTATTTTTTAGCAATGCAAGAATCAGGGGTCTCAATTGCGTCCTTGGTATTCTTTATTAAACCTGGTTTAGCTCCAGTCTTAGCAATGATTTTTGTGGGTGAAAAGATTAATCTGCCTACCATTGTAGGAATTGTGATTATCCTGATTGGTTCGGTGGTTACGTTTGTAGGTGAGCGTTATAAAGAGACCGATTCAACCATGTTAGACGATCAGACGATTGAAGAAGGTAAATAAATTTAGTTTATTGAGGCGGTTGTATGAGTAAGTTAGTAATTATGAGACATGGTGAAAGTGTCGCAAATCACACTAATACCTTTACTGGATGGAGTGATGTTCCACTGACTAAGAAGGGCGTAGAAGAGGCAATTAAGGCCGGCAAACGCTTAGGTCAGACCGGGATTCAGTTTGGTGATGTTCATACATCAGTCTTAAAACGGGCGATTGTCACCGCTGACATTGTTTTGGACGTGATCAACCAGGATTTTATTCCTGAACATAAGACGTGGCGCTTAAATGAGCGACACTATGGTGCTCTTAGGGGTCAAAATAAAGAGGAAGTTAGAAAGCGGGTCGGAGACGAACAGTTTATGAAGTGGCGCAGGAGTTTTTACGCTGTTCCCCCTAAATTAGATCAGGTGTTCCCGATTCGAAAATATCGGCGCTTAGGTGTAATTGAGCCACCAGCAGAGAGCCTTAAAATGGCTTATGACCGGATGATTCCGTACTGGCAGGATTCGATTGCCCCCAAATTGTTGGATGGTAAAAATCAATTGATAGTTGCTCACGGAAGCACACTGCGAGCTTTAATTAAATATTTAGAAAATATCAGTGATAAAGGAATTGATGGCGTGGAAGTTAAAAACGGGAAGCCGATCATTTATACCTTTGACCCAGATTTAGATATTTTAGATAAGACCTACCTTAAATAACAAAAGGACGAAAACTCAATCAAAGTTTTCGTCCTTTTGTTATTTAGATTTTGATGATAGTTGCGTAGTTATTTTTGGGTCGGTTAAATCATTAGCGAGCTTCAATTGTTTCCGGTCCGTCGGGATGTTCTACGATAATGGTATTTACGATGTTCAAGAACAGCCCATGTTCCACAATTCCTGTCATACTATCAAGTTTTTTGCCCAGTTGAACGGGAGTCGTGATTTCAGGTAAGCCTAAGTCAATAATGTAGTCACCAGAATCGGTTGTTAATTTTCCTCCATTCGTGCTTTGACGAAATTTCGGATGAAGTCCCATCCGATTAAGCCGACGATAGAGTTGGCCACTGCCATAAGGGATTACTTCAAGTGGAAGTGGAAAATTGAGTTTTTTAACCATCTTACTTTCGTCAACAATCCACATGTTGCGATCAGAATTAATGGCAACGATTTTTTCCATCAGGTGAGCGGCTCCACCGCCTTTAATTCCCTGAAAATTTTTGTCAATTTGATCGGCCCCATCAATGGTTAAATCAATGTGATCGACTTCGTCAACATCCTTAGTAGTGATGCCTAAACTTTCCGCGTGACGCTTAGTTTTACTGGAGGTTGGCACACCGATAATATTTAGATGTTCATTTTTGATGCGCTCTCCCAGTGCGTCTACCATGTACTTGATGGTGGTACCAGACCCAAGACCTAAGACCATCCCATCCTTAACGTGCTTAACAGCTTCTTTTCCAACGTGTTTCTTTAATTCTCGCTGATCTGCTGAATTCATTTGATTGTTCCCCTTCAAATTAAGTCGTTACTTTTAGTAACTTGACCACTATTATTAATTTTCAATGGTCTTTATGATTTTGTCAAGCAATGTCAAAATTTAAGAAATACTGGTAAAATAATAGTAGGAATTTTTGAGAATAAAGAGGTATTAGAAGATGCAAAGAGGCTTTGAGATTGTTTCAAAATATCAGAATGACGGCTTGACTTTGCCAAAACGAGCAACTGAAAAGGCTGCCGGATATGACTTTGCCAGTGCCGTTGACATGGTTATTCCGTCAATCTGGAAAACTGGTTTAATTCGGTCATTTGGTATCATTAAGGCTAGAAGAAAGTTAGATCAACAAGATATCATGGATTCAGAGAATGCTTTAAAGCCCTTTTTGGTTCCAACGGGAATTAAGGCTTACATGCAGCCAAATGAAGTGTTGATAATCGCGAATCGCTCAAGTAATCCTTTGAAACGAAACTTAGTAATTCCGAATGGGATCGGTGTTATTGACGCTGATTATTACAATAATGAAAGTAATGAGGGTGAAATTTTTGTCCAGATTCTAAACTTTGGAATCGTCGACCGTAAGATTAAAAAAGGTGATCGAATTGGACAAGGAATCTTTATGCCTTATTTACTTGCGGATCAAGATGAGGGACCAAAGCTGACTCGAAATGGGGGATTTGGTTCTTCTGGCAAATAGTTAGGAAATGATTTAATGGCTAAAGCAAAAACGCAATATGTTTGTTCCAACTGTGGATATATATCACCACGATATCTAGGTCGTTGTCCTAACTGTGGTGAATGGAACACGATGGTTGAACAAACGGTCCAAAAAAATGATACCAAAAAGGCGAACGTGAGTCGGGTTTCACTGAGTGGGACTAAGTCGCGACCCCAGCTAATTAGACAAGTTAGCGCTGAAAGTGCTCCGAGGATTCAGGTTGATTCAAATGAACTGAATCGGGTGCTTGGCGGAGGCGTGGTTCCAGGTTCACTGGTCCTAATCGGTGGTGATCCGGGGATTGGTAAGTCAACGTTACTTCTCCAAGTCTCCGGTCAATTAGCAGCCTCAGGACAAAAGGTACTGTACGTCTCAGGAGAAGAGAGTGCCGATCAAATTAAGATGAGAGCTGATCGCCTCAATGTTTCTGAAAAAGGGAACTTATACCTTTATCCGGAAACGGATATGACTTCAATCAGGAAGGCAATTGAAGAAGTGAAGCCGGACACCGTTATCATTGACTCCGTTCAAACCATGCAAGAAGATGAGATCCCGTCTGCGATTGGGTCCGTTACGCAGGTTCGAGGCGTTACCTCGGATTTAATGAACATCGCAAAAACCAATGGTATCACCATTTTCTTGGTGGGGCACGTTACTAAGGGTGGTACGCTTGCCGGCCCAAAGACTTTAGAGCACATGGTTGACACCGTTCTTTATTTTGAAGGGGACAAACATCATTCTTATCGATTACTACGCGCCGTTAAAAACCGATTTGGATCTACGAATGAGCTCGGAATTTTTCAAATGGATGAAGATGGGCTAAAAGAAGTCAAGAATCCATCTGAGATTTTTTTAGAGGAGCGTTTGAAGAACGCTACCGGATCAGCAATTGTGGTAGCAATGGAAGGAACTCGTCCGATTCTGGTTGAACTTCAAGCCTTAATTGTTCCCTCGGTTTTTGGGAATGCGCAAAGAACTGCGTCTGGACTGGATCGAAATCGTGTTTCACTGATTATGGCGGTTCTTGAGAAACGGGCTGGATTGATGTTACAAAACCAGGATGCTTATTTAAAAGCTGCTGGTGGGGTCAAACTTAATGAACCGGCCATTGATTTGGCAATGGCAATTAGCATTGCGTCAAGTTATGAGAATATTGGAACCGATCCAAAAGAGTGTTACATTGGTGAACTTGGTTTGACTGGTGAGATTAGAAGGGTCAATCGAATTGAGCAACGCGTTATTGAGGCCCAGAAACTAGGCTTTAAGCGCGTATTGGTTCCTAAATATAATCTAAAGGGATGGACCCCACCTAAAAATATTCAGGTCATAGGAGTTTCAACCATTACCGAAGCTCTCAAAACAGCATTAAAAAAGTAAAATATTTTCATTTCAATTGGTCTAGTTCATAATGAACTGAAGGGTTAATTATGATGTTAATATTGAACAATTATTAGGAGGTTGGACATGTTAAAAGTTTATAATTCACTTACAAATGAAAAAGAAAAGTTTGAACCAATCACACCCGGTGTGGTTAACATGTATGTCTGTGGTCCAACTGTTTATAACTATATTCACATTGGCAATGCGCGAAGTGTAGTGGCATTTGATACCATTCGTCGTTATCTTGAATATTGTGGTTATAAGGTGAATTATGTGTCTAATTTTACCGATGTTGATGATAAAATGATTAACGAAGCCAAAAAAGAGGGAACCACGGTTTCCAAATTAGCCGATAAATACATTGAGGCTTTTATGGAAGATACGAAAGCGTTAAACGTGCAACCTGCAACCGTGAATCCGCGTGCCACGGATAATATTAAGGACATTATTACCTTTGTTTCTGACTTAATTAAAAAGGGATATGCTTATAACGTTGACGGGACGGTTTACTATCGGGCTCGTAAGTTTAAATCTTATGGTTTACTAGGACACGAAAACATCGATGACCTTGAGAGTGGTGCAAGTGAGCACGTTTCAAGTGAAGAATTAGCCCAAAAAGAAGACCCGATTGATTTTGCACTTTGGAAAAAAGCTAAACCAGACGAAGTTTCCTGGGATTCTCCGTGGGGAAAAGGCCGTCCAGGTTGGCACATTGAGTGCTCGGTAATGTCAACTAAGTACCTTGGTAACACCTTTGACATTCACGGTGGCGGGATTGATTTAGAGTTCCCTCATCATGAAAATGAACGGGCACAGAGCGAGGCCAAAACGGGACAAAAGTTTGTTAATTACTGGCTTCACAATGGTTTTGTGACCGTTGGTGATGAGGACGAGAAGATGAGCAAATCTAAAGGGAACTTTGTTACGGTCCATGAGTTACTTAAAAAGGATAATCCTCAAGCACTGCGGTTTTTGATCTCAACGACCCAATATCGCCGGCCAATTCGTTTTAGCCAGCAGGGAGTTGATGAAGCTGCCACCAATCTGCAAAAAATACAGACGGCTTACGATAATTTGAACTATCGGTTAAAAGACGCTGATCCTTATAACGATCCGAAATTAGACCAAGAGATTCGTCAAATTCAGGCTGATTTTCAGGATGCCATGGATGATGACTTTAACGTTCAAAATGGAATTGCCAAGGTCTACGAGTTGGCTAAGCTTGGAAACGTTTATGCGGAACGACCAGTGGTCTTTAAGGATTCGATCAAGTTACTTATGAAACGGTTAGAACAGTTGTCCGCTATCTTTGGGATTAAACTACAAAGTAGTGAGTTAAATGACGACAAAGTTAAGAAATTAATTAAGCAAAGAAACGATGCGCGAGCTAACAAGCAGTTTGCTAGAAGTGATGAAATTCGGGATGAATTAAAAAATAAGGGTATTATTTTAGAAGACACACCACAGGGGACCCGATTCAGAAGGGAAAATTAGTTTAATGAGTGAAGCGGACGATAATATTCAATATCGACAGTTAAATGGTATTGTACTAGCTTATTTAGGTGATGCGGTTTATGAGGTATACGTGAGACGGCATTTGATTGACGAGGGCATCGCTAGGCCAAATCAATTGCAGCATTTTGCTACTAAATATGTGTCAGCCAAGGCTCAGGCCGGATTGATCGCTTTGATGAGTCAGGATGCAATCTTAAGTGATGAAGAAGAGTACTTTTTTAAACGGGGACGTAACGCCAAGAGCTATACTCACGCCAAGAATACGAGTGTTGTTACCTATCGGATTTCCACTGGCTTTGAAGCCCTCTTTGGTTTCCTTTCCCTTAGTGGCCAAGATAAAAGACTCGATGAACTGGCGCAGTGGTGCATTGATCAAGTTGATTCTGGGAGGGTTGAGTATGAGAGATAATGAAGATTTTATTATTGGGAGACACCCGGCAGTCTCAGCACTGCGCAATGAAAATCAAGAAATTAACAAGGTGTTTTTACAAAATGGAGTCAGTCAAGAAGATGACACCATTAAGGCGGTTATTCGTTTGGCCAAGGGTCGTCATTTAGTAATTTCTAAGGTGCCAAAGCAAAAGTTAGACTTGATGTCAGACCACCAGAATCATCAGGGAGTCATGTTATCAATTGCATCCTTTAATTATGCATCGATTGATGATTTATTTAAAAATGCTGAATCAAAGGGTGAACCACCATACTTCATTGTTCTGGATAACATTGCCGATCCTCATAATTTGGGGTCAATTATTAGAACCGCAGATGCTGCCGGCGTTCATGGGGTGATCATTCCCAAGCGTCGGGCTGTTGGATTAACATCAACGGTAGCGAAAACCTCTGCGGGGGCAATTGAACGTGTTCCGGTCGCCAGAGTAACTAACTTGGTCAACACCGTTAAAGAATTAAAGGAACGTGGGTTGTGGGTCTTTGGTACTGATATGAAAGGAACTGATTATCGGCGCTGGGATGCTAAGGGTCCAAGTGTTCTTATCGTTGGCAGTGAAGGCAAGGGGATTTCGCCTTTACTTAAAAAACAGGTTGATGAAACACTTACCATTCCAATGGTGGGGGATATTCAGAGCTTGAATGCGTCGGTTGCTGCCGGATTAGTTATGTATCAAGGTTTTAACTCGCGCCATCCTTTATAATGAAATGACTGAACTAAAGAACAATGCCAGCACATTGTTCTTTTTTATTGGGCCGTTTAATATCGTAAATTCGATATTAAAAATTGGTTAGCAGATAATATCACATATCGAACGTTTGTTCGCTTGTTTGAGCTCAACTCGTTTCGATACGATACTAAGTGTTAATTAATTGATTAAGAGGAGGGCCAATTGATGAATAAAGAAGAGAAACGGGCTAAAGAATTAGAAATGGTTGAGGATGCAAAAAAGAACGACGTCGGTTTCATCAAATTGTTTAAAAAATATGCGCCAATTTATCTAAAGTTGTGGAACGATTTCTACTTATCAGGTATGGAACTCTCAGATTGGAAACAGGAAGCGGCCATTGTGCTTAGTCGAACAATTATTAGGTATGATGCCAGTCGTAAGGTTACCTTTGGCAGTTACTATAAAGTTAACTTAAAAAACCGCTTATATGATATTTTAAGAAAAAAGCGAGCTCAAAAGCGCGTGCCCGATTCTAAAAAAGCTTCTCTTAGTGCGTATTTTCAATTTTATTCTGATACCATTGCCGATATTCATGCTGCCAGTCCAGAACGAGTTCTTTCAATGTATGAGAATTTACAAGGCTTGATGAAAAGGAGTTCGGTAGTTGAGAGAATGGTGATTATTCGTTCGCTTGAGAATTATTCGTTTGAAAAAATGGCCCAGGTTTCTGATGTGAAGGTTGTGAAGTTGAAAAATGCGATCGCACGTTGTCGGCAGAAGTACTATAGATTTAATAAAATTGACTAACGTTGAAATTGATGATACGATTAGTTAGTTATTAAGGAGGTGCAGCTTATGGCACAGAAAAAGGTAGCATTAGCTTGTTCTGTATGTGGTTCAAGAAACTACACCATTTCCAGCAATCCGAATCGCGTCAAACGATTGGAAGTAAAGAAATTTTGTAAGCATTGTGGAAAATATACGTTGCACCGAGAAACTCGTTAAGAGGGGAATTTTACATGAAACGATTATGGAACTTTTTTAAGAGCGTTATTGCAGAGATGAAAGTGGTTGTTTGGCCGAACGCTAAGCAAACTAGAACCGATACTTCAATCGTTATCTGGACGACCATCTTTTTTGCAATCTTTCTTGGTGTGATTGATTGGGCAATTCAAACCATTTTGAAGTTACTAGCCTAAACTAGATTAGTGTGATAATTTCTGTTATAGTTAATTTAATGATAAGAACTTCGTTTACGCGAGGTTTTTTTATTTTGCTTTAAGTTAAAGGAGATAATCATTGTGGTAGAGACTGCAGAAAAGCAATGGTATGTACTACATACATACTCTGGCTATGAAAACAAAGTTAAAATGAATCTTGAATCTAGAAAAGAATCCATGGGAATGGAAGACTATATTTTTGACATCGTTGTTCCAGAAACTGAAGAACACGAAGTTAAAAATGGTAAAGAAAAAGTGGTTATGAACAAGACTTTTCCAGGATATGTGCTGGTTCAAATGGTAATGACCGATAGAGCTTGGTACGTCGTTAGAAATACTCCCGGAGTGACCGGATTTATTGGTTCTCACGGTCAAGGTTCAAAACCTAACCCGTTGTTGCCCGAAGAGGTTGAAAATGTTATGTCAACAATTGGGGTAAAGAAGCGAGTTAAGCCATTGGATAGCCGCGTTGGTGATATGGTCACCATCGTTGAAGGGGCCTTTAAGGGACTTTCTGGTAAGATCACTGAGATTGACAACACTAAGGGTAAACTCAAGGTTAATATTGACATGTTTGGTAGAGAGACTAGTACTGAACTGGAATTTGACCAAGTTAAGCCCCTAGAAGCCGATTCTGAGTAAAATATTCATTGTCACGTTTCCATAAACGTGGTATATTTAAATAGTATGCGTATTGCATAAATTAACGTGGGAGAAGAAATTTTGATCTTCATTTACCACACACGGACTTAAGGAGGTATGTCTCGTGGCTAAAAAAGTAGCTAATGTAGTTAAACTACAAATACCTGCGGGTAAAGCAACACCCGCTCCTCCAGTTGGACCTGCTTTAGGTCAAGCTGGAATTAATATTATGGGATTCACTAAGGAATTTAATGCACGTACTGCTGATCAAGCAGGGATGCTGATTCCAGTTGTGATTACTGTTTACGAAGATCGTTCATTCGACTTTGTAACCAAGACCCCTCCAGCCGCTGTCCTATTAAAGAAAGCCGCTGGTGTTGAACACGGTTCCGGTGAACCTAACACTAACAAGGTCGCAAAAGTTACCAAAGACCAAGTTAAGCAAATTGCCGAAACTAAAATGCAAGATCTAAACGCAGCTGATGTAGAAGCAGCTATGCGCATGGTTGAAGGTACGGCACGTAGTATGGGATTCACTGTTGAAGGTTAATTTCACTATGCCCGTACAGTACAATGTCGAAAGATAATGTGCTAGTGGGAGGAAATTCCGTTATAACCACAATTGCAAGGAGGATGACACAATGGCTCGTAAGAGAGGTAAGAAGTACGAAGATGCTTCAAAGCAAATTGACAAGAGTAAAAAATACGCTGCTCAAGATGCTGTAGAATTAGTTCAAAAATTAGATTCAGTAAACTTTGATGACACTATCAGAGTTGTTTATAAATTAAACGTTGATACTAAACAAGCTGATCAACAATTACGTGGTGCCGTGGTTTTACCTAATGGTACTGGTAAGGATCAGACAGTTGTAGTATTTGCCAAGGGTGAAAAGGCTCAAGACGCTAAGAACGCTGGTGCCGATTTTGTCGGTGATGACGACTTAGCTCAAAAAATTCAAGACGGATGGCTCGACTTTGATGTTGCAATTGCTACTCCTGACATGATGGCTCAAGTTGGTCGTTTAGGTCGTGTTCTTGGACCTAAGGGATTAATGCCAAACCCTAAGACTGGAACTGTTACCATGGATGTTTCAAAAGCGGTTTCTGATGCTAAGGCCGGTAAGGTTACTTACAGAACTGATCGTGATGGAAATGTCGCAGTTTCAATCGGTAAAGATTCATTTGACGCAGACAAGTTGGCCGAAAACCTTAACACCATCAACGATGTGATTGTTAAGAATCGTCCAGCATCTGTTCGTGGAACTTACATTAGTAACATTTCAGTTTCATCAACAATGGGACCTGGTGTCTCAGTTGATCCTGAATCATTTTAGTTACTAACTAATTAAATAATCCCTAATTGACTAATTTTTATCATTATGATAGATTATTAGTTGAATATGATTCGCCTAAGACTCAGGTGGTTTTTGACCTTAATGATACCTGCCGAGGAGTAATACACTCTTTCTCTATGTTTTGGCGAACATAGGGATTTTTTATTAAGTCCCAAAATACATTGGGAGGTGAAATAATATGCCAAAAAAAGAAGTTATTGATACTAAAGCCAAAAAGGTTGATGAAGTTGCTGACCAATTTCAAAAAGCTGTATCAGCAATTGTTGTTGATTACCGAGGTTTAAGTGTTGCTCAAGATACTGATTTACGTAAACAATTGCGTGATAATGATGTCTCAATGAGTGTTATTAAAAATAAAATTTTAGAGCGTGCTGCTGATAAAGCAGACGTTAAGGATTTGAAAGATACTTTTGTTGGACCTACTGCTATTGCATTTTCTGATGAAGACCCAGTTGCTCCAGCCAAGATTTTGAAGAACTTCGCTGATGATAATCCTGAACTTGAAATTAAGGGTGGAATTATCGAAGGAAAGATCGCTTCACTTGATGAAATCAATGAATTTGCTGCTCTACCAAGCCGTGAAGAATTGCTTTCAACTCTTGCTAACATCTTGAAAGATCCTATCCGTAAGGTTGCTTATGCTGTTAATGCCGTTGTTGATAAAGATGACAATGGTGACGATAGTGATGCAGCTTAATAAAAATAGATTAAATGTCCTAATAGGAGGAAATTAAAATGGCTTTTGATAAAGATAATATTATTGCTCAATTAAAAGAAGCTTCAATCACTGATTTAAACGACTTGGTTAAGTCAATCGAAGATGAATTTGATGTTTCTGCTGCTGCTCCAGTTGCAGCTGCAGGTGCTGCTGGTGGTGAAGGTGCTGCTAAGGATTCATACGACGTTGAACTTACTGAAGCAGGTCAAGAAAAGATTAAGGTTATCAAGGCAGTTAGAGATATCACTGGTCTTGGTTTGAAAGACGCTAAGGACTTAGTTGATGGCGCTCCTAAAGCTATTAAAGAAGGCGCTTCAGAATCAGATGCTAACGACATCAAGGACAAGCTTGAAGCCGTTGGTGCTACTGTAACTCTTAAGTAGTCGATGACTAAAAAGAACGTGCAAAAGCACGTTCTTTTTTTTGCCTTAATATTGTTTAAATAAAGTTGTTTTATGTCATAAAAATTGAGAGAATGAAGTTAGCCGATTTTTTGGGGGTTAACAATTGAAAAAAGCATTTAATAAAGTTATGGATTTCTATAACAAATATTCTGCCTGGATTAAGGGGATTTTTGTCACCATGGTCCTTGTGTTTGTTGTTTACGAGGCGACCCACGTGCTTTCTGAGATTAACGGGAAGGAAATGCGAGCGAGCCTTGCGTCACAGTCACCAACAACGTTAATTATTTTAACGATTTTAGGATTTGTGGCTGTGTTACCAATGTTAATATATGATTTTACCATTACGGAGTTTCTGCCTGGCAAGTTTAAACCGTCCTACATCGTCAAGAGCGGGTGGATCGTTAACACATTTACTAATATTGCTGGGTTTGGTGGCTTTCTTGGTGCTAGTTTGAGAGCCATGTTTTACAGTAAAAATGCTAGTAAGAAACAGGTATTATATGCCATTTCTAAGATTGCCTTGTTCTTACTGGCAGGACTTTCCACCTATTGTTTGGTTTCGTTAGTTTTGATCTTTGGATTTGGCATTGGATCTCAGTATGCAAAGGATTGGATTTGGTTAGTAGGTGGAGGAGTTTATTTTCCAGTGATTTTCCTATTTACTAGATTCAGTAATTCTGAGTTTTTTAGTGATTTGACCTTAAAACGGGAGTTTCAACTGATCCTCGGTTCCTGCCTCGAATGGGGGAGCTGTGCCATGTTGTTTTTAATTATTGGATACTTCATGAAGATTAATGTTAATCTTTGGGACGTTTTTCCCATTTTTATTATTGCCAACGTAATTGGGGTTGTCTCAATGCTGCCAGGTGGTCTTGGGTCATTTGATACGATGATGATTGGTAGCCTGAGTTTACTTGGGGTGTCACCGACAATTGCTGCCGTATGGGTGCTATTGTACCGAATTTTCTACTATTTTCTCCCGTTTTTCGTGGGGGCCTTTCTCTTTTTCCACGAAATGGGAGCACGAATTAACAATTTTCTGGATGATATTCCGAAAACGATTGTTCATAGGTCGGCCCAGCTGATCATTACGATTTTTATGTACTTTTCGGGAATCATGATGATTTTGTATGCGACTATTCCTAATTTGGCTCTTGTTAATCCACTCTATTTATCACTGGCGCCATACACGCTGTTCTTTTTAGGACAGTTGTCGAACGTGATTATTGGGATTTTACTAATTGGATTAGCACGTGGGGTAGGATCAAGAGTCCACAAAGCTTTCTGGCCGACCGTTATCATTTTGTTGTTTGCCATTGCTAACACCCTGTGGAAAGAGGACTTTCCACTAAAACTAACGTTACTGTTAGGATTTATCATTATTTGTTTGTGGTTATCAAGAAAGGGCATGTATCGGCAAAAACTCACGTACTCGTGGGGAAATGCAATTTTTGACGGCATCATTTTTATTGGAACTTTCTTAATGTATTCCATCATCGGAATCTACATGAGTAATCATAACTTGTCTAGTAGACACGCTCCCATCAAAATGATGAATGTGTATCTTTTGCCATCTGAACAGGTCTGGTTAACCGGATTTGTGGGCATTATCATTGCATTTATTATCCTGTTTATGTTGTACAAGTACTTAACGTACGCTCGCATCCCATGGTTGAATCAACCCTTTGATGAAGTTAGAATTCGCAATGTTATTCGCAAATTTGGTGGAAACGAAGTTAGTCACTTAGTCTTCTTGCGTGATAAAAAGGTTTACTTCTATGCTGAAGATAGTGAAGACGAAGTCATTTTCATGTATAAACAGAAGGCAAATAAGTTAATTGTGATGGGTGAACCAATTGGAAATCAGGATAAATTAGATCCAGCGATTGACCAGTTCATGAGTGATGCTGACAAAGCTGATTTCTCACTGGTATTTTACGAAGTTGGAGAATCACTAACAATGTTACTTCACGAAAAAGGCTTTGACTTTATTAAGGCTGGAGAGGAAGGTCACGTTGATTTAACGGATTTTTCGCTTACCGGTAAGCGACATCGAGGTGAACGGGCGTTAATGCACAAGTTCGATCGGGAAGGCTATCGTTTTGAGGTTTTAGATCCACCATTTTCTAAAGAACAGATGGGTGAATTTAAACGAATTTCTGATGAGTGGCTCAATGGACGTGATGAAAAGGGCTTCTCTCTGGGCTTCTTTGATCCATATTACTTAAACCAGGCTCCAATTGCGGTCATTCGCGATAAAAATGATGCGATTGTAGCTTTTGCTAACATCATGCCAACGGGTGATCGAGTGATGACTTCGGTTGACTTAATGCGGTCGGGAAATGATGCTCCGTCTGGAATTATGGATGGAATCTTCATTCATCTCTTCAGGTATTCAAAGGATGAGGGTTACAAGTGGTTTAACTTAGGAATGGCACCCCTAGCTAATGTGGGTGAATCAAAATTTAGTTTTATTAACGAAAAAATTGCTCACTTAATTTATCAGTATGGTGATGCGTTCTATAGCTTTCAAGGATTGCGGTCTTATAAGCAGAAATACGTCGATAACTGGGTGTCTAAGTACTTCGTATACCGTAAGGATAATTCATTGGTATTCACGATGCTACAGCTCTTATCGGTGGTTAGTGAACGTCCCACGATTGAAAATGTTGAAGAAAATATGCCATAAAAAAGAGGTTTCAGAATTAATTCTGAAACCTCTTTTTAGTTGAACAATTATTTTGGGTTCTTTTTATTACCAATATCGTAGTCGGAATCGCTCATTGCTTCAACGTTACCAAGTCGATAACCGTTACCGACTTGGGAGAAGAAGTCATGATTGACCGTAGCAGTGGAGATTCCGTTCATAACGATTGGGTTAACGTCTGCTTCAGTATCAGGGAACATTGGATCTTGTCCTAGATTCATGAGGGCCTTATTGGCGTTATATCTAATGAAAGTTAAAACATCTTCAGACCATCCCACTTGGTCGTAAAGCAAATGGGTATACTTTTCCTCGTTTTGATAAAGGTCGTACAAGAAGTTATACATCCAATCCTTTAAATCATTTTGTTCATTTTCACCTAATTGGTTGAACTGAACTTGGAATTTATAGCCAATGTATGTTCCGTGGACCGATTCGTCACGAATAATTAATTTAATGATTTCAGCAACGTTTGGAAGCTCGTTATGACCGAGGTACCAGATGGGAGTATAGAATCCAGAGTAAAAAAGAAAAGTTTCAAGGAACACGCTAGAAATTTTCTTTTTTAATGGATGACCATCGTCATGGTATAACGAATAGATCTTTTTCGTTTTGTTTTGGAGGAATTCTTCTGTATCACTCCAATGAAAGATTTCATCAATTTCATCAGGGGTGTTTAAAGTTGAAAAAATGGATGAATAGCTTTTGGCGTGAACGGATTCCATAAATTGAATGTTATTTAAAACCGCAATTTCATGTTGGGTAACAGCATCATTTCTAAGGGCGGCCATTCCGTCTTGAGACTGTAAGGTATCCAGTAAAGTTAAGCCACCAAAAACGTGACCAACAATCCATTTATGATCATCGTCAAGCGAACGCCAATCCTTTAAATCATTTGACAAAGGAATTCTGGTATCAAGCCAGAACTGTTCGGTTAGTTTTTCCCAGGTGGCTTTATCAATCTCGTCGCCAATGGAATTCCAATTAATGGCCTTGTAGTTTCCCTGTAACTTTCCGGTTAAAACTTTATTAATGTCCATAAATTCCCTCCTAAAGATTAAATTACACAGCTTTCACACTCGTTAGCACCAACTTCAGTGTTGTCGTCGGTAAATGTCCGAACATAGTAGAGCGATTTAATTCCCTTTTTGTAGGCGTAATTACGAAGGATCGTTAAATCTCTGGTGGACATTTTATTACTTCGACCGTCTTTCCATTCGTATAGCCCTTCAGGAATGGTTGAGCGCATGAAGAGAGTCAAACTCATTCCCTGATCGACGTGTTTTTGAGCGGCGGCGTAAACGTCAATCACATTTCGCATGTCCGTGTCGTAAGCTGACTCGTAGTAAGGAATGGTGTCATTAGAAAGGTAGGGGGCCGGATAGTAAATTGTCCCGATTTTGGACTCTTGTCTGGCTTCAATTTTTTGAACAATCGGATGCAGACTAGCGGTAGCATCACCGATGTAAGCAGTGGAACCGTTTGGAGCAACTGCCATTCGGTTTTGATGATACAAACCATATTCCATGATTGACTTCTTTAAATCTTCCCAATCTTTTTCAGTTGGAATAAAGACGCCATCAAACAATGATTTGACTTTTTTGGAAGTTGGCTCCCAACTTTTATTTACGTATTGATTAAAATAAGAACCGTCAGCGTACTTACTCTTGTCGAAGTTATGAAAGACCTTACCGCGATCCTTGGCCATTTGATTTGAGGCCTTTAAGGTCCAGTAATTTAATAACATGAAATAGGTGCTGGTAAATTCAATGGATTCTTTTGAACCATAATACATATGATTTTTAGCAAAATAAGAGTGAAGACCCATAGCTCCTAAACCAATTGAGTGACTTAATTCATTGCCACGTCTGACTGATGGAACAACGTTAATTGATGAATGATCGGTCACAAAAGTTAGAGCTTTGACCATGGCTTCGACTGATTTACCGAAATCAGGAGAAGCCATCAAATTGACAACGTTCGTTGACCCTAAATTACAAGAAACATCGGTTCCAAGCTGTTCGTAATTTTGTTCATCATCAACAATTGATGGGGTTTGGACTTGCATAATTTCAGTACATAAGTTACTCATGACGATTTTGCCATCAACTGGATTGTCGCGATTGGCGGTGTCGATATTGATAATGTATGGGTAGCCGGACTCTTGTTGTAACTTACCAATTTCTGTTTCTAGTTCACGGGCCCTGATCTTCTTTTTGCGAATATTCTTGTTGTTGACCATGTTGTCGTATTCTTTAGTGATATCGACGTAAGAAAAGGGAACGCCATACTCACGTTCAACGTCGTACGGACTAAATAAGTACATATCTTCATTGTTTTTAGCTAGTTCATAGAATTTATCTGGGACAACTACACCCAGGGAAAGAGTGTTAACCCGAATTTTTTCGTCGGCATTTTCCTTTTTAACCCCTAAGAACTCGATGATGTCGGGATGGAAGACACTTAAATAAACAACCCCAGCACCGTTTCTTTGGCCTAATTGATTAGAATAGGTAAAACTATCCTCTAGTAACTTCATTACTGGAAGAACGCCGCTAGCTGCTCCTTGAATGTGTTTAATGGGGTCGCCGGCCGCTCTAAGGTTAGAAAGGTTGATCCCAACTCCACCACCAATTTTGGATAATTGAAGGGCCGAATTAATGGTACGACCGATGGTATTCATGTTATCGGTGGTTTGAAGTAGAAAACACGAAATCAACTCACCCCTGCGTTTCTTTCCAGCATTTAAAAAAGTTGGAGTGGCTGGTTGAAAGCGTTGATGAATTAATTCATCAGCAAGATCCATGGCAAGCTTTTGATCGCCATCAGCAAGAAACAAGGCGTTCATTGCGGTTCTGTCTATGTAGCTTTCTAAGTACATGGAATTGTCATCAGTTTTCATGGCGTATTGAGCATAAAACTTGTATGCAGCCATAAATGATTTGAAGTGAAAATCTTGTTTTTCCAAATACTTGTATAATTTTTCAATGAATGAAAAAGGATATTTATTTACAAAATCCTCTTCAATGTAATTATGCTTAATTAGATAATCAAAACGATCTTTTAAAGAATCAAACTTAACGGTATTTGGATTAACGTTTTCTTTGAAAAAGGCTTTTAAAGCTTCCTGATCTTTTTCCAATTGGATTCTGCCATCGACAGGGATATTAATTTCATTATTTAGTTCGTAATACGTAACATCGTGCAAATCTTTTAAAGACATATTGGATTACTCTCCCTTAATCGTGTCGTACAAAATATCTGAAACGTTGGTTTTGTACTATACTATAAATATGAAAAATTTAACCAACTAGTTTCTTTAATTGGTCAGGTTGAAACCCACTAAATGCTTCAAGTGCTTGACTCTCAACAACTGGAACAGCTTGAAAGCCTTCACCTTTCAGGTAAGCGACGTATTCCGGATTTTCGGATGTGTTTTTTTCAACGAAGTCAACGTTGTGTTCGCTAAGGAAACGTTTTGTCATCTTGCATTGGATACAATTGTTCTTGGTAAATACAGTAATTTTTTTCATTTTGTTTCATCTCCTTGATATCTTTCACTTGATGAGTTTACTCTCAAAAAGTGAAATTTTCAACAGAAAAAAACACCATATATAGTGAAATTGATAGGAATTAGACGCTATATATAGTGTTTATGGTTTAAATATTATTTTTTTAGGATGTGATTAATTTTGAACGACTTTTATTATACCGCAAATCCTGATGTTAAACATGAGGAAAAACATTGGAACTTTTCTTTACTTAAAACCACGCTAAGTTTTGTGACAGACAACGGTGTGTTTTCTAAAAATACCGTGGATTATGGTTCGAGGGTGTTAATTAATAACGTGGATGTTAATGAAATGCCTAAGGGAGCAATCTTAGACATGGGATGTGGTTACGGCCCGATTGGTCTGTTTTTGGCCAAGACAAATCCAGAACGGCATTTTACTATGGTAGACGTCAATAATTTAGCGTTAAAACTGGCTAAACAGAATGCAGATCTCAATCAGATTGATAACGTAGATATTTTTGCTTCTGATGGGTACCAGAATATTTCCCAAAAGTATGCGGGCATTATAACTAATCCGCCCGTTCGTGCCGGAAAAAAAGTTGTCGATGAAATGATTACGGGTTCTTATGACCACTTGGTTAATGATGGAACGTTGACGGTGGTTTTACAAAAGAAGCAGGGAGCACCCTCGGCTAAAAAATTAATGAATAAGGTTTTTGGTAACGTACAAATCGTTAAACGTGATAAGGGATATTACGTTTTAAAGAGTAGAAAGGAAGTCATAAATGAATGAAAATGATGCGTATTTTATGGACCAAGCTTTAAATGAAGCTAACCATGCTTACGTCATTGGTGAAGTACCGATTGGAGCATTAATCGTTAAAGACGGTCAAATTGTTGGGAAGGGACATAATCTGCGTGAACACACGGAGATTGGAACCGAGCATGCTGAAATCATTGCGATTGAAGAAGCGTGTATCAATTTAAAGAGTTGGCGTTTAAATGATTGTGAGATGTACGTGACGGTTGAGCCTTGTTTAATGTGTGCTGGTGCGATTATTAATACCAGGATTAAAAGATTAGTATATGGAGCAAAAAATGAGAAAGCAGGAGCCGTTGAAAGTCTTTATCATACCCTGAATGATTCAAGACAAAACCATCAGGTTCAAGTGACAAGTGGATTGAAAGCCACCCAATCTGGTAATATGATGAAGAAATTCTTTAAAGATAAACGCAAATCACGGTAATATTCCTAGACATTTGTGGATTTTTCGGTTATGATAATTAATGCCGTAAGGCCCTGAAGCAAGGGCAGACTTACGAACCGTGTCAGGTCCGGAAGGAAGCAGCACTAAGTATCTTTTGCCTTGTGCTTCTCGTTTTTAGAAATTAAACTCCTAGTCGTTTGACTGGGAGATTTTTTTTGGACAAATTGTCGTTTAAAGTTATTAGCATTTCGTCAATTTTCAAGATATAATAATTAAGGGTATCAATTTTCAGTGAAAGGAAGCATTTCATGAGTTATCAAGCACTATATCGGACCTGGCGTCCACAAAGATTTGATGAAATTGTCGGGCAGCCAGTCATCACTCAGACTTTAAAAAACGCATTGATAACTAACCAAATTAGTCATGCGTATTTATTTACGGGTCCGCGTGGAACGGGAAAAACTTCTGCCGCTAAAATTTTGGCCAAGGCAGTTAACTGTCCTAATTTAAAGGATGGAGAGCCCTGTAATGAGTGTGAAACGTGCTTAGCAATTAATAAAGGTGCGTTTAATGATGTCATTGAAATTGATGCTGCTTCTAATAATGGGGTCGAAGAGATCAGAAATATTCGCGATAAGGCGAAGTATTCCCCAACGGAAGGTAAATATAAAGTTTATATCATTGATGAAGTGCATATGTTGTCGACGGGGGCCTTTAATGCCTTGCTTAAAACACTAGAAGAGCCGCCTGAGCACGTCATTTTCATATTGGCTACCACTGAACCCCAAAAGATTCCTGCTACCATCATTTCACGAACACAACGTTTTGATTTCAAGCGAATCAAGGCTAGTGATATCCTGCAACGAATGGAATACATCCTTTCAAAAAAGGGCATTGAGTACGATGACAAGGCGCTAAAGGTAATCGCTAAAAGTGCTGAGGGTGGGATGCGTGATGCACTTAGTATCCTTGACCAAGCTCTTTCCTACAGTAATGATAAGGTGACATATGAAAGTGCCTTGTCAGTCACTGGCAGTGTCACCAGGGATCGAATTCAGTCGTACTTTGAGGCCGTTTTTAATTCAGACGTTTCGACGGGTTTAAAAATGGTTCAAGAAATTCTTGATGACGGCAAAGACGCTAATCAGTTTATTGAGGACTTAATTGATTATTGTCAGAATATTTTGTTATATCATCAGGATCCAGAAATGGTCCAAAAGAGCGAACTTGGCCTTTTAGGCGACAATTTTAAGACGATTGCTGATAAGGGAGATAGTAATCTAATATATAATTACGTTGAAATTATGAGTGACGTTCAAAATCAGATGCGTTATTCGTCTCATCCTGATGTTTATTTGGATATTTTAACGGTTAAACTGGCAAATCAAAAAGAAAGTGACCCAGATAACGAATCAAAAAGCGATGATGAGGATACGAAAGTTTTAAAAAAGCAACTGTCCGAACTGCAAAATCAAGTTAGTGAGTTAAGGTCGGAACTGGGAAATGCTTCGACTATAAAACAGTCAACTAATGAGGATAAGCAACCTAAATCAACTAAATCTAAGCCAATCGCTGATTTCCCTCATTATGATTCCACCAAACAGGTCCGAGTTAATTTGACGAAAGTTTACGATATCCTAGAAAAGGCCACTAGAAAAGATCTGACTACCTATCAGGATATCTGGCAGGAATTACTTCAGTCGTTGTCGGTCACGCAACGAGCCGTGATGCATGTCTCAAACCCCGTTGCTGCGAGTGATAAGGGAGTTGTTGTTGCCTTTGATTATGGCTTTTTGTATCAGAAGGCTGGAACCGATGGTGATTTGATGGATGCACTTCAAAATGGCCTTGATCGTATTTTAGGATTTGTTCCAACGGTTGTGTTTGTACCAAATGATGAATGGCCACAACTTAGAAGTAACTATCTTAAAAATCACCGGTCTCATAATGAAAAGACTAAGTCAACCCCCAAGTCAGAAAAAGCGGCTTCTAATACGAACGAAGCTTACGAAAAGCAAGAACAAACTGAAACGACCAAAGATAAAGATAACAATGATTCGGTTAATACTGCCAAGCAGATGTTTGGTGATGATATAATTGATGTTAAAGATGATTAATTAAAAGGAGAATAATTATGAACGGAATGAACATGGGAAAGATGATGCAAAAAGCTCGTAAGATGCAACAACAAATGCAAAATGAACAAGAAGAAATCGAGAAGAGTGAATTCACTGGAAAAGCTCCAGAAGATATGGTGACCGTTACCTTTACTGGTGACCGCAAGATGAAGGACATGAACGTCAAACCAGAGGCCATTGATCCAGACGATCCAGACATGCTCTCAGATCTAGTGATCAGTGCGGTTAACGATGCACTTTCACAGATTGAAAAGACCACTCAAGATAAGATGGGAAAGTATACCAAGGGAATGAATATTCCAGGTATGTAGAAGAAGGGATTTAAATGCAATACCCAGAACCAATTGCTAAGCTAATCGATAGTTACATGCATTTGCCAGGAATTGGCAGAAAGACCGCCACTAGATTGGCGTTTTATACGGTTGATATGAATAAAACCGATGTAAAAAACTTTGCGGATGCCTTAACTTCAACTAAGAATGATTTGCGTTTTTGTTCAATTTGCGGCAATATCACCGAGACCGATCCCTGTGAGATCTGTACCGATGAAAGTCGTGATCAAAGTAAGATTATGGTAGTGGAACAGTCTAAAGATGTGATGACGATGGAAAAAATGAAGGATTATAATGGTCTTTATCACGTTTTACACGGAGTGCTTTCCCCAATTGAGGGGAAGGGTCCTGAAGACATCAATATCAGCTCTTTAATCAAACGACTGCAAAAAAACGAAGAAGTTAAAGAAGTCATCATTGCTACTAATGCCACTCCCGAGGGAGAAGCAACGGCAATGTATTTGGCAAAGTTAATTAAGCCAGCAGGCATTAAAGTTACCAGATTGTCTCATGGACTGTCAGTCGGAAGTGATATTGAGTATGCAGATGAGATGACCCTTTCAAAGGCAGTTTCTGGACGCACCGAAATGTGAGGGATGAACGATGTTTTCGTTATTTAGATATAGTTCTATGAAGCAAAATTATGATGACCAATTGCTTGATACCATCAATTTTTTAAAAAATGATTGGGATCAGGCTGTGCAAACTGAACAAGCTGTTTCCGAAACGGACAGTCACTTATTTGCACAAACGATGCTTACAAAGCAAAAATACATGTTTATGTATCGGCAAGCACGAAAACGAAACATTAAAAATGATCGGATTCAACCATCAGTATATGAAAACTAAACGTAAGCCAGCTAGATCCTAGCTGGCTTTTTAAATAGACAATAAATATAACTTAAAGTACAATGAAAATAGCAAAAATGCTGGGACTGAATCTAATATGACTGGACAATTTATTACATTTGAAGGCACCGATGGTGCTGGAAAAACCACCGTTTTAAATCAGGTGGTTGATAAAATTAAACCAATGCTTAAAGACCAATTGCTAACTACTCGTGAACCAGGTGGAAACCAAGTCTCCGAGCAAATTCGTCAGATAATTTTGAATAAAAACGAGTCAGATATGGATGACCGTTGTGAGGCGCTTTTGTTTGCGGCGGCCAGAAGAGAGCATTTAGTTAAGACCATTTTGCCAGCTTTAAAGGCCGGTCAATTAGTTTTGTGCGACCGCTATCTTGACAGTTCAATTGCGTATCAAGGAGCGGGCCGAGAACTTGGTGAAAACGCCGTTTTATCAATGAACCAGTTTGCTACTGAGGGTTTAATGCCTGATACCACCATTTATTTTGACGTCCCAGTCGACGTTGGATTAGACCGCATTGCTGAACATCGGAGTGGGGAAGTTAATCGTTTGGATCTTCAAGAACACGATTTTTACGTTCGGGTTCATGAAGCTTATGATGAAATTGCCAAACAGAACCCCAAGCGGGTTATTAAGGTTGATGCTACTAAGCCAATTGAACAAGTAGTAGATCAGGTCATTTCCGTGTTGTATAAGAGAGCAGCTAGATATTTTAATGAAAGTAAATAGGAGGATCAGTTATGAAGTTAATTATTGCAATTATCCAAGATAAGGATGCAGCCAAATTACAATCTGAATTCATCAAACATAAGATCCAGGCAACCCAATTATCCACTAAGGGTGGATTCTTGAAGGCTAAAAACGTCACTTATTTGATTGGAGCTAAAGATGATAAGGTCGACGAGATTTTGGATATCATTAAAACAACCTGTGAAACTAGAAAACAATACATGACGCCACCAGTTAGTTTAGCTGGAAGCATTAGTGAGACGTCTTACCCAGTTGAAGTTCAGGTTGGAGGAGCAACGGTTATGATTTTGCCAATGGAATCATTAAATCGCTTCTAGTTAGTTAATATAATGGTAGAAGAAACTTTAGCTCAGACCATAATTAAACAGGCTACCCAAAAACAAGCTACTTTAACACAACACTTTATGGGCGTTATTTCGGCTCAAGATCTCAGTCACTCGTATCTTTTTTCGGGTTCGGATGGTTTGGGAAAATTAGCGGTTGCAAAGACGATTGCAATGCGTTTGTTTTGTAATAACGTTCAAAACGGCATGCCATGTGGCATCTGTAATGAGTGTGTCCGGATCGCAGAAAACGAACATCCTGATGTGGTGATGATCAAACCCGATGGCAGAAGTATCAAAGTTGATTCAATTCGACATTTAAAACATGAATTTTCTAAGAGTGCGGTTGAAGGAAACAAGAAGGTTTTCATTATTGACGGGGCCGATATGATGACTACTAGTGCTGCTAATAGTCTTTTGAAGTTTATTGAAGAGCCAAATGGGCAAGTTAATTCCTTTTTACTTACCAATGACTGTCGAAAGATATTACCAACCATCATATCTAGAACGCAGTTAGTAGAATTTCCAAAAATTAACGAAGATAACTTGATTAAGTACGTAACTGATAGAGGGTTATCGAAAACGTCTAGTAATCTTATTTTAGAATTAACTGAGGACTTGTCTTCAATTGATAAAATGCTTGAAGACGGTTGGTTTAACAAGGCTAAAGAGATAGTTGAGCACTGGTTTAATGAATTAGTCAATGATGATTACCGCGCTTTTACGAGCGTTCAAATTAGCTTTATGCCTAATATAACGGGTCGGTTTGAGCAACAGATGACTTTAAAAATGATTTATCAAATTTTTAAGGATGTCTTTGATGTCAAGTTTAGGGAATTAAAGCCTGATAGTTTAGGATTTGGTGATCAGTATTCCCTTTTGAAACAGATGGCTAACCAGTTATCAGATGATCAATTAATTGAAATCATCACAACGGTCTTGAACAGTGCCAAAAAACAAGATCTAAACGTTAGCTTCCAAAATATTTTGGAGGTTATTACCCTGAAATGTTTAGCAGTCATTGAAGGAGGAGCAAAAGTCGATTGAAAGAATCAGATGTTAACGAAGAATTTAATAATTTGGAATCACAATCGGAATTAATGAGTGAAAAAATTGGTGATCTTCGGGATGAAATTGATAAAGTCATCGAGGAAAATTCAGAACTGAAGATTGAAAATGAACATCTTCGAGAGTTAATTTCGGGAAAAGATGGGAAAAACAAAAAGAAGCAGCAACTTTCGATGTCCAAGAAAAACTTGGAAAAATTGTATAACGAAGGATTTCATGTTTGCACACAGTTTTATGGAAAACGGCGTAACAGTAATAGTAGTTGTATGTTTTGTACCGATATCATTTACGGAGAAAGGTAATTCCATTGGATTTATCAGTTCAAAAAAGTTTTGCAGATCATAACAAGGGCAGTTTATATCTGGTTCCTACACCAATTGGTAATCTTGATGATATGACGATTAGAGCCATCAATATTTTAAAAGATGTTGATTTGATTGCCGCTGAAGATACGAGGAATACCCAGAAACTTTTAAATCATTTTGATATTACGACCAAACAAATTAGTTTTCATGAGCATAATACTGAACAACGAGCACCTGAATTAGTTGAAAAATTAATCAATGGGATTTCAATTGCACAAGTCAGTGATGCAGGAATGCCTTCAATTAGTGATCCTGGACGTGAATTAGTAAAGCAGTGCATTGAACATGATATTTCCGTGATAAGCATTCCGGGACCAAACGCTGGCCTTACTAGTTTAATTGCTTCAGGACTTAAACCTCAACCGTTTTTGTTTTATGGATTTTTAAAACGGAAACCCAAAGAGCAGGTTGATGAACTAAAGATTTTAGCACAAGAATATCCGACCTTGATTTTTTATGAAGCTCCTCATCGACTTAAAAAGACGCTCTTAAACATGCAAAAGGTTTTTGGCAATCGGCAGGCAGTGCTTGCAAGAGAGCTCACTAAAAAGTTTGAAGAATACGTTCGTGGTGGTCTTGACGATTTAGTGGAATGGTCCAAACAAAATGAGATTAGAGGAGAGTTTGTCATTCTAGTTTCTGGGAATCCAGACGGGTTTAAACTTCATGAAGAGAAGCAAAATGAAGCTCAATTATCGGTTTACGAGCAGGTTGATCAATTAATTAGTAACGGTGAAAAGCCCAATGGCGCGATTAAGCAAGTCGCTAAGCAAAATGGGTTAGTCCGTCAGGATGTTTATAATCAATACCACCACATAGAATAAGATAAGAGGAATTAAGATGACTGGAGATATTTTTTCTGAAGACCATGTAGTTGAGTACTATGAAACCAATTTACTGGGTAACATTACTCTTTCAATGTTAATTGACGTGATCATTATGATTTCACAGGACCAAGCAAAAGCACTCGGTGTAAGTACCAGACATGTGATTGAACATGGCGTAACTTGGGTTGTTGTTCAAACCGACATGGATATTACGCGTCTTCCTAAAGTTCATGAAAAAATTCAGGTTCAAACGAGGGGAACTTCATACACTAAGTACTTTGCGTACCGTGAATTCTGGGTTAGAGACGTTAACGGGAATGAATTAGTTCATGTTGGCAGTTTGTGGGTCATGATGGACATTAAATCCAGAAAAATGGTTCGATTAGAGGAAGATATGATTACTCCCTATCATTGTGATCGAGTAAGAAGGATTCAACGGTTAAGAAAGATTCCTCAAATTCATGATGAACAAAATCTTATGAAGACTGAGTATCATGTTCGTTTTACTGACATTGATTGGAATTCTCATGTCAATAATGCCAAATACATTGGATGGATGGTTGATGATTTATCCTATGATTTTTTGGCAACTCACGTTCCAAAGCAAGTAAGTATTAAGTATGAAGATGAAGTTACATATGGTGATCCGGTCGTAAGTCGAAGCAAACTCATTAAGACCGGTGATCAAATTCGATCGATCCACGATATTTCGGTCAATGATGATACTAAATCGATTGCCGAAATTAAATGGGAGAAGCTGAATAAAGAAGGAAGCAAATAATATGCACGTTTTAGCAGTTGATACCTCTAATCAACCATTAACTGTGGCAGTTTTAAAAGACGAACAGGTGCTAGCAACAACCACGATGACAACGCATAGAAAACATGCTGAATACTTAATGCCGGTGGTTGAAGAGTTGGTTAATTATGCCAATTTAACTCCACAAGATCTGGATCGGGTCGTCGTAAGTAATGGTCCTGGTTCATACACTGGGATTAGAATTGCCACCACGGTTGGAAAAGTTTTGGCCGATACATTGAATATTGATTTGGTTGGCATTTCAAGTCTCATGGCGCTTGTTTTAAACGTGCAAAAACACGACCAGTTGGTAGTGCCATTATTTGATGGTAGAAACGATAATTTGTTTACTGGTCTGTACCGTACTTCCGATCGTGGTCCCGAGTCGGTAATTAAAGATCAACACGTTAATTTTGATAAGTGGATGACCGAACTGGACAAGTTTGATGAGCCCATCGTATTCGTTGGAAGTGATGTTGCTCATTTTTCCGAGCGCTTAAAACAACATTTCGGGAAAGATTTCAAATATATGACTGGAATTGATAACCTGCCACAGGCAGCTAAAATTGGTATCTATGGGGAAAAGCAAGAACCAGTTGCTGATGTTAACAATTTTAATCCCAATTATCTTCGTTTAACCAAAGCACAAGCAGACTGGCAAAAGTTAAACCCGGGGAGGGAAAACGAGTCTTATGTTGAAGAAAATTGAGGCATGGTTAAAAAAGAACGTTAAAAAAAAGGAAGAAGCCAAGATTCAGCGTGGACTTCAGATTAAAAATCACATTGTTGATGTGAATGGAGTCGATTACTATTTTGGCAAGGGTTCTATTACTGACATCCCTGACATTGTGAATGTTGAAGAAGAGGTTTACGACAAAAAGGCAGCTTGGGATCGAGAACGTTTCCTAAATGATCTAAAAAAGCACAAAAACAGTTTATACTTGGTAATTAGGAAAGCCGACGAATTGATTGCTTTTGTCGGTTGTTCGATTTCTCGTGATAGTAAGAATTGTCACGTTGAAAATATTGCGGTGTTACCCAAATTCCAAAATCGCGGATTGGGATATTTTTTGCTTACCATGGTTATCAGAAGAGCACGACTGATGAGACTTAAAAGTGTTTCAATCGAAATTCGATTGGGAAATATTAAAGCTCAAGATTTGAATCGGGATCTTGGGTTTGTTCAGGTTGGAATTGATCCAGATTACTATAATGATGGTGAAGATGCTGTGGTAATGAAACTGGATTTATCCAAGCAAAAAGTGGCACCAAATAATTTTGGAAGATAGTTAGAGACGGGTGAGGATTAATGCAAGATAATAGTGTGATCTTGGCGTTTGAGAGTAGTTGTGATGAAACAAGTGTTGCTGTTATCAAGGATGGTAAAGAAATTTTATCAAACGTCGTTGCAACTCAGATTAAAAGTCATCAGCGATTTGGTGGTGTGGTACCAGAAGTGGCTAGTCGTCATCATATTGAAGAGATTACCATTTGTATAAATGATGCTTTGAAACGTGCAAACGTCACATACGATGATTTAACGGCGGTAGCTGTGACCTATGGCCCAGGATTGGTTGGGGCACTTTTGATTGGAGTCACCGCTGCCAAAGTGGTAGCTTGGGCTCATCATCTACCCCTCATTCCAATTAATCACATTGCAGGACATATTTATGCTACTAACTTTATTAAGCCAATTGAGTTTCCGGCAATGGCACTTGTGGTATCTGGTGGTCATACGGAGCTTGTTTTTATGCCTGCAGAAGGTAGGTTTGAAATCATCGGTGAGACTAGAGACGATGCCGCAGGTGAAGCGTTTGACAAAATTGGGAGAGTTTTAGGAATTAATTATCCAGCTGGTCCAACCGTTGACAAAATGGCTCAAAAGGGAAAGGATACTTTTAATTTTCCACGCGCGATGGAATCAGATGGTAATTATGATTTTAGTTTTAGCGGACTTAAAAGTGCTTTTATCAATACCGTTCACCATGCCGATCAGATTGGAAAGACTCTAAATAAAAACGATTTAGCTGCTAGTTTTGAAGCTGCCGTAGTGGACGTTTTGGCAAAAAAATCACAAAGTGCGCTTGAAAATTATCCTGTAAAAGAGTTTATTTTAGCTGGCGGAGTTGCAGCGAATAAGGGCATTAGAAATCGACTAGATGCGATTGCCAGTAAGGAAAATGTGGAATTTGTCAAGGCTCCGCTTAAGTTGTGTGGAGATAATGCAGCCATGATAGGAGCTGCTGCAGCGGCAATGCAGCACCATCAGGAAAAAGGAAAAGCTTCACTAAATGCTGATCCAGGATTAGAATTTGAGTGGGCTCAAAATGAAAAATAAATCGTTAACAACAAATTATTAAATTAATTTATCCTGCCCTGTGGGGCTTTTCAGCTGATTTCATTTTTATATTATTTCACAAACAATTTCTTTATGTTAGAATTAATTTTGTGACTTATTAATCTCGACAATAATAATAGGAGATTTGAAAATGGTTGAGACAAAAATTCCACGTGCAACCGCGAAACGATTGCCGCTTTACTATCGTTATTTAAATATTTTACATGACGGTGGAAAGAAACGAATATCATCAAATGAATTGGCCGACGCAATTCAAGTGGATTCTGCTACAATTCGTCGTGACTTTTCATATTTTGGTGCCCTTGGTAAGCGAGGTTATGGATATGACGTAGACAGTTTACTAGAATTTTTCAAGAAGATCTTGAACCAAGATCAATTAACCAATGTAGCATTGATTGGTGTTGGTAACTTGGGTCATGCCCTTTTGAATTTTAACTTCCACATGGATAGTAATATTAGAATTTCCGCTGCTTTTGACGTTAATCCTAAAAATGTTAATACCATTCAAGGTGGGGTTCCAATTTACCCAATGGATCAATTGGTAAAACAGCTTAAAGATCAACAAATCAGTGTTGTGATTCTCACAGTTCCTGGTAAAGTTGCTCAACAAGTTGCTGATCAAGTTGCCAAAGCGGGTGTAAAAGGAATTTTAAACTTCACATCAGTCCGATTATCGGTTCCAAAGGAAATTAGAGTTCATAATGTTGATTTGACTAATGAACTGCAAACATTGATCTATTTTATTGATCATTATGATAAAGATTAAGCATCCAATTTTGGATGCTTTTTTTATTTTTATCGGGCAAAGTTCTTGCATTAGTTGTGAAAAAATAATATATTAAGAATGTAAGTTAGCACTTGATAAGTGCAAGTGCTAAAATTTAATAAAGATATTTATTGGAGGGATTAACGTGTTAGAACCATTAGGAGATCGCGTAATTGTCGAAGTGCAAGAACCAGAAGAAAAAAACGTCGGTGGAATTGTTTTAGCAAATAACGCTAAAGAAAAACCACAGATGGGTAAAGTTGTCGCTGTAGGCGAGGGTCGAGTTCTTGATAACGGACAAAAAGTTGCCCCTTCTGTTAAAGAAGACGACATGGTCATGTTTGATAAGTATGCAGGGACAAAGGTTGAATATGATGGTACTCCATACCTTGTAATGCACGAAAAAGATTTGCTTGCAATCGTTAAATAATAAAAAATAAATTAATTAATATGAGGTGATAATAATGGCTAAAGAAATTAAGTTTTCTGAAAATGCTAGAAATTCAATGTTAAATGGTGTTGACAAGTTAGCTGACACTGTAAAAACAACTATGGGTCCAAAAGGACGTAACGTTGTTCTAGAAGAAAAAGCTGGAGATCCAACAATCACAAATGATGGTGTTACCATTGCTAAAGCAATTGATCTTCCAGATCACTTTGAAAATATGGGTGCTAAGTTAGTATCTGAAGTTGCTTCTAAAACCAATGATGTTGCCGGTGATGGTACTACTACTGCTACTGTTCTTGCCCAAGCAATCGTTAAAGAGGGTATGAAGAACGTTACTGCCGGTGCTAATCCCGTTGGAGTTCGTCAAGGAATTGAAAAAGCTACTAGAACAGCCGTTGATAGTCTTCACAAGATGAGTCACCAAGTAACTAGCAAGGAAGATATCGCTCAAATTGCTTCAATCTCATCAGCTAACGAAAAGGTTGGTAATTTGATTGCCGATGCAATGGAAAAAGTTGGTAATGATGGTGTTATTACGATTGAAGAATCACGTGGTGTTGACACTAGTTTAGACGTTGTTGAGGGTATGGAATTTGATCGTGGATACATGTCACAATACATGGTTACCGACCAAGAAAAAATGGAAGCTAACCTAGATAATCCCTACATTTTAATTACTGACAAGAAAATCACTAATATCCAAGACATTTTGCCATTACTTCAATCAGTCGTACAACAAGGTCGTTCACTCTTGATCATTGCTGATGATATTGGTGGAGAAGCTCTTCCAACCTTAGTTTTGAACAAGATGCGTGGAACCTTTAATGTTGTAGCTGTTAAGGCTCCTGGCTTTGGTGATCGTCGTAAAGAACAACTCCAAGACATTGCTACTTTGACTGGTGGTACTGTAATTACTTCTGATCTTGGATTAGATCTAAAAGACACTACCATTGATCAATTAGGTCAAGCTAATAAGGTTAACGTTACTAAAGACAGCACAACTATCGTTGAAGGTAAGGGTAGCAAAGAAGCTATCGACAAACGAATTGATGAAATCAAACAACAAATTGATGCCACTGATTCTGACTTTGACCGTGATAAGTTGAAGGAACGTTTAGCTAAGTTGGCTGGTGGAGTTGCTGTTATCAAAGTTGGTGCAGCCACTGAAACTGAACTTAAAGAACGTAAGTACCGAATTGAAGATGCTTTGAATGCTACTAGAGCCGCTGTTGAAGAGGGATTTGTTCCCGGTGGTGGTACAGCCTTTATTAACATCTTGAATGACGTTGATAAAATCCCTGCTGAAGGTGATGAAGCAACTGGAGTTAACATTGTTGTTAAAGCCCTAGAAGCACCAGTAAGACAAATTGCTGAAAATGCTGGGATTGACGGTTCAGTTATTGTTGATCATTTGAAAGACGAAAAACCAGGCATTGGTTACAATGCATTGACTGGCAAGTACGAAGATATGATCAAAGCTGGTGTCGTTGACCCAACTAAGGTAAGCCGTTCAGCACTTCAAAACGCTGCATCTGTTTCAGCTCTTCTATTAACCACTGAAGCCGTTGTTGCCGAACAACCAAAAAATGATAATGATCAACCAGCTGCTCCACAACAACCTGGAATGGGTGGAATGATGTAATTTAAGTTTTAACCAAAAAGAGTCCGAATGGACTCTTTTTTATTTCCAATTATGATGAATTATCTAGTTTAATGTAGTACAATTGCATTTGACTTTAAAATTACGGTTTTACTAGGTTAAATATGACATATTAAAGGAGTATGGATTAAATGTGGCGGTATTTAAAAAGATTAATTATTGGACGTCCGCTTAAGACAACGGAAGGCTCTGGTCAATCTCTCACTAAGTTCAAAGGTTTAGCATTGCTGTCATCTGATGCCTTATCATCAGTTGCTTATGGTACTGAACAGATTACTGCCGTTTTGATTACCTTATCGACCGCGGCATTAATGTATCAAATGTGGGTCGCACTGCTAGTGTTGGTTCTGTTAGCCGCAATCACATTATCTTATCGACAGATTATTTATGCTTATCCATCTGGTGGAGGTGCCTACGTTGTTGCCCGAACCAATTGGGGTGACACTGCTGGTTTAGTTGCCGGTGGGTCCCTATTAGTTGATTATATGTTAACGGTTGCCGTTTCAACGACTTCTGGGACTGAAGCGATTACTTCTGCCATCCCTGCGCTATATAATTATCAGGTTCCGATTGCAATCTTAATTGTAATATTTATCATGATTTTGAATCTTCGTGGAATGCATGATTCAGCTTCATTCCTGGTTATTCCAGTGTACCTATTTATTGTGATGATTATCATTTTAATCATTGTTGGTGCTTATAATATTTTAACTAATAAAATTACTTATCATGCGTATGCTCCACTGAATACCTCAGTTAAGGGAATGACCTTGGTATTATTCTTTAAGGCATTCTCATCTGGTTCAGCATCGTTAACTGGAGTTGAAGCCATTAGTAATGCGGTTCCAAACTTTAAACAACCAAAACGAAAGAACGCTGCCAATACATTAGGTATCATGGCCATTATTTTAGGAATCTTCTTTGCTGGGATTACCTTTCTAAGTTACTACATGGGAGTTATTCCTAACGCTAAGGATACCGTCTTATCACAGATTGGTACCAATGTCTTTGGTCACGGAATCATGTACTACTTACTTCAGCTTGCAACTGCCTTGATTTTAGCTGTTGCTGCTAACACTGGTTTCTCTGCCTTTCCAATTTTGGCCTACAACATGGCTAAAGATAAATATTTGCCACATGCCTACCTGGATAAGGGTGACCGACTAGGTTATTCAAATGGAATTATTTCGTTAGCTTTAGGTGCGATTGTTTTAATTGTCCTCTTTAAAGGTAAAACTAATCTCTTAATTCCACTCTATGCTGTTGGTGTGTTTGTTCCATTTACGTTGTCTCAATCTGGAATGATTGTTCACTGGTTCAGAAATAAAGATGGCTTGTGGCCGGTGAAGGCTGTCATTAATTTTATTGGAGCGTTCATCTCAGTGATGTTAGTCTTCTTCCTGTTTGCACTTCATTTTGCAAACGTTTGGCCATATCTCATTATCATGCCGTTGCTCCTTTTGATGTTTTATAAAATTCATCTTCACTATCAGCGAATTGCTGAGCAGCTTCGTATTTCAACTGATCCGAATTATGAGAATCATACCTATGCTGGTTCAACGGTAATCGTGTTAGTGGGAAATGTTACCCAAGTTACTAGACAAGCAATTAACTATGCGAGATCGATTGGTGACAATGTCATTGCCATGCACGTTTCGTTTGCCGATAATCCGCAAAAAGAAGAGAAAATTTCAACGAAGTTTAAGGAAGAGTATCCAGACATTCGATTTGTCGATATTCATACTTCGTATCGTTCGGTTGTCGATCCAGTGCTTCGTTTCTGTGATGTTATTGCGAAACAGGATGAGGATCGCAATTATACTACGACGGTTTTGGTTCCTCAGTTTGTACCAAAACACTACTGGCAACAAGTCCTTCATAATCAGACCGCTGTTCGATTAAGAAGTGCCTTGAATTCACGTCAGGACATCATTGTATCGACGTATAACTATCATTTAAGTGAATAATAGAACAAAAAGCTAGGCTATGTTAAACATAGCCTAGCTTTTTGTTTTGGATTTAAAGGTGCACAATATGAGCAAATAGTGGGACGATGATATCAACGACCACCGAAATAATGACCACCGCAATCGCAGCCATGGAGCCCTGAACTTCACCAAGTTCAAGGGCTTTAGCTGATCCAAGGGTGTGTCCTGCCGTTCCAAGCCCCAATCCAATTCCGATGGGGTTCTTCAATCTGAATATTTTAATGATCCAGTCGCCAAGTGCGTAAATAATAACAGCGTTTAAAATACATGCCATAGCGGTAATTGCTGGCACACCGTTAATGCCTTGGGCGATTGGCATTGCAACTGCGGTAGTGGCAGCTTGTGGAAGCATGGAAGCAATTTCCGACTTGTTTAATCCAATTAACTTGGAGACAAAGTACATGATGATTACCGAAATGGTTAAACCGATTATTAGTGATAACAAAATTTCAAACCAGTACTTTTTCACGATGTCGTTTCGCTTGAAGAGTGGGACTGCGAAAGCAATCGTGGTAGGGAAGAGGAACCAAAAAATAATATCACCACCTGGCTTATACAAGTTGGTGTAAATCCAGGTAATGTTAATCCCCGTTGCTTTGCTCATTAACCAGAGAACAAAAATTCCGAGCACCATCCCAACAAATAATGGTTGAAAAAGAAAAAAGCCGTTAAATTTTTTAAATAGAAATGATCCAATCAGATAGACCACCAATGATAGAGCAATTCCAAACATTGGATTGCCTAAAAATTTTAATAGTTCCGTTTGCATATTTGGTTACTCCTTATCGATGTCTTGTTTTTTGCCAAAAATTTTATTGCGGGCCCATATCAAAAAAGTAGCAACTAAAGCCACCGACACCAACATGACGACTGTCGAAATAATGATCATAATCACTAGTTTGACGCCAGAATGTTTCATAATGTCGAGGGAGGCCGCTAATTGAATTCCAGAAGGGACAAAAAGGAATCCTAGGATTCCAATAAAAAATGATCCGACCTTTTCGACCTGTTCTGGTTTAATGACTTTAAAGGTCAATAACAAATATAATATCACCAACCCAATTACTGGGGTTGGAACTGGAAAGTTGGCTGGAAAGAGTGCTGAGATTAGACTTGAGACGAATAAAATGACCCCAAAGATACCGAGTTGAGTTAACAATGGAGCATCTTTTTGGGGCTTTTCTTCTTTATTTTGCATGTTTGGCTCCTTTCAAAAGTATGTGATTGATTTAGCTATTTCTATATTTAATATAATATATGAAATGAACTAAAAAACAAACCAAAATTTTAATTGTTATCATTAGATTTAATTATCATTAAATTAAATAAAGGGAAGCTTGTGTTTGTTATTTTCCGTTTGTATAATTGAATATAAACTTAATCGTGGAAGGCCATACTTAATTGAAATTTGAAATATTCGTCTATTTGTTTGCAACGATGATAATGTCGGCGGTTTTAACCCCTTTTATCAGAATTTTAGCATTCAAAATTGGCGCCATTGATAAACCGAATAAAAGACGTGTAAATAAAATTCCAATGCCAACGTTAGGTGGTCTGGCAATTTTTATTGCTTATACCATTACGACTTGCGTTTTTTTGCGGAACCAAATTCCATCTAGTAAGTTGTGGGGAATTCTGGGCGGAGAAATTATTATCATTATGACGGGGGTCATTGATGATATTTTTGAATTGAAGCCACGGCAAAAGGTGATTGGGATCTCACTAGCGGCACTATGGGTGTACATTTTTGCGAGCATTCAGATGAGTTCTATCACGCTCCCATTCTTTGGTGATGTTAGTCTGGGATGGTTAAGTCTACCAATTACCTGGATATGGATTCTGGGGATTACGAACTCAATTAATTTAATCGATGGACTGGATGGACTAGCGACGGGGATTGCCATTATTGCTCTGACTACCATGGGAATCATCGGCTTATTCTTTTTAAACGTCGGTAACGTTTACGTGTCAATCATGATTTTTACTTTTGCCGCTTCCTGTTTGGGCTTTTTACCGTATAATTTTTTCCCAGCTCGAATCTATCTAGGGGATACGGGATCCCTATTAATTGGCTTTATGATCTCGGTCTTTTCCTTACAAGGTCTTAAAAACGCCACCTTCATATCGGTCATTATTCCCGTTGTGATTTTGGGAGTCCCAATCTCGGACACCGCTTATGCAATTTTACGGCGGATTTTGAACAAACAGCCCATCTCTCACGCTGATAAGCACCATTTACATCATCGGTTGATGCAGATTGGTTTGACCCACCGACAAACGGTTTTGGTGATTTACGGAATTGCGTTAATTTTCGCTTTCATCTCTTTACTCTATCCATTGTCCAGTTTCTGGGGATCAGTGTTGTTGACGGTTGCCACTTTGATTGGGATTGAGCTTTTTGTGGAAGCCATTGGATTAGTCGGAAAGGACCGGCAACCCTTGCTTAATTTGATTAAACGCGTTGTGACTGGAACAACCAGTAAGGCTAATCACGAAACCGAAATCACTAAAACCAAGGCAAAGCATAAAACCAAATCAAACAAAAAAGAGTAGTTCATTGAAGGTGAACTACTCTTTTTAGACTAAACTGGACTCTCAAAATAAGCTTCCTTACCAATCTTGAATTGAACGTCTCCTGCAAGCAAGTTGTTGATTTTTGTTTTGAAGTCATCAATCACATGATTTGAAATGGCGGTGCTTACCCGAACACTGGTGTCATATTCAACGTTAGTAATTGGTAGATTATTTTGTTTAAGAAAATATTGGAGTTTATCATTTAACTTATAGGATACTGAAATAGTAAGTGCAGTTTTAAGCGTCATTTTGCTGATTCCAACCCTTTCAATCACATCCGATGCCGAGTTACTATATGCTCGAATTAGGCCACCAGCACCTAGTTTGATGCCACCAAAGTACCTTGTGACTACGATTACTGTGTCGTGAAGTTCCATATTTTTAATGGCATCCAGGATTGGAATCCCGGCAGTCCCACTGGGTTCGCCGTTGTCACTTTCTCGCTGGATATCATCATTTGGACCAATAACATAGGCAAAACAATTGTGGTTGGCCTTTTTATTTTGGTTTTTGATACTGGCGATGAATGCTTGAGCACTCGCTTCGTCCGTGACACGAGATACGGAAGCAATAAACTTTGATTTTTTGATAATAATTTCATTTTGACCAGCTTGTTTAATGGTTAAAAAAGAATTTTGCATTAAATTATTCCTGTTCTTCGTATTTAAAAATGGAGGCGGATAGTCAATGATCAAAGATCAAAAAGAACTAATGGGAAGACTTACGCCAAGCACTTTGATTGATCCGATACTTTTAAGTGATCCACTTCTTAATTTTGAATTAGCGGTAACGGTTAATCAAACTACTATTCATTGTAACCGATGTGGATTCAATTGTGAAAAATCAAAATGTGAACTTCCCAATCATATTTTTTACTGCCCCAATTGCATCGAAATGGGGCGAATTGATTCGTCGATAAAACTGGTTAGTGTCCTAGAAACAAATCGTTTTGTGGTTCCAAGTAATGTTTTGACTTGGGATGGGACGCTAACTGTAAATCAAAAAGACTGTGCGTTAAGGATGATTGAATCAGTAAAACATCACCGTGATCATCTACTGTGGGCGGTTACTGGGGCTGGTAAGACCGAGATGCTTTTTCCGGTATTAACATGGGCAATTAAACGTAAATTTCGAATTGCCATTGCTTCTCCCAGAGTGGACGTGTGTTCGGAACTTTATCCGCGTCTTAAAGCGGCTTTTTCTAACCTTGATATGGTTTTATTGCATGGTAAAAGTAAAGACAAGTACCATTATTGTCAACTGACTGTCTGTACGACCCACCAACTCATGCGTTTCTTTCATGCTTTTGATTTATTGATTATTGATGAAGTTGATGCGTTTCCATTCATTAACAACGTTAACCTGGAGTTTGCCGTAAAGCATGCCTTAAAGACTACGGGACAAAGAATCATGTTAAGTGCCACTCCAAGTAAACGACTGAGAACCCAAATCACGCGTGGAAATGGAGATATGAGTTATTTGCCGATCAGGTTTCATGGTCATTTATTGCCCGTGATTAAAGTTCACTTGTCAAGAAAATGGCGGATGCAATTATCAAAGGGAAGGTTACCCCATCAATTAATTAAAATGTGTCAGCGTAACGTTGCAATTAGAAGAAGATTTTTATTGTTTGTTCCTAAGATTAAAGATTTACCGGTGGTTGATCGGATTTTAAGCAAACAAATCCGTGGTCCAAAGGTATGGGAATGTGTTTATTCTGCTGACAAGAAACGAATGGAAAAGGTTCAAGCCATGCGTAACCAGCAAGTGTTATTTTTAGTGACTACGACCATTTTAGAACGAGGAGTGACTTTTCCGGATATTGATGTAATGGTACTGGGGGCCGACGATAAGGTTTTTTCTACGTCGTCATTAGTTCAGATGGCAGGAAGAGTGGGCCGAAAAAAGACCAGACCGACCGGTAACGTTGATTTTTTTGTGGGCAGTTTTTCAAGACGAATTACTAGCGCCCAAAATGAGATTAGGGCTATGAATCGCAGAGGGATGAAATTAAAAAGTCATGAATAAATGTTTATGGTGTAATCAAATTATTAGAAGTGATGTGAGCATTTCCTTTATTTTAAGTTTTCGTTCCTTTGTCCCGCCAATTATGTGTGATGAATGTCAAAAACTTTTTTGTCCCATTGATTTAAAAACGGCGTGTCCAGATTGTGGCAAGCAGCAAGCAAAATTAGAGTTGTGTGATGATTGTAAGATTTGGGAAGAACAATCTGGTCCCAAATTAATTAACCATGCGTTGTTTCCATACGATGAAATGAATGATTACATGGCTCGGTACAAGTTTCAGGGTGATTATCGGTTAAGGCGACTATTTCAAAGTCAGTTTCAGTCTTTTATATTTGAACATAACGATGGTGGTATGATTGTTCCCATCCCGATTAGTAAGAAAACGTTTGAGGTGCGAAAGTTTAATCAGGTTGAGGGGTGGTTAGCTGGTGTGAAATATCAAAAGGTCTTAGGAGCGGTGTCAAAAAAGGGCTTACCCCAGTCCAAAAAAGATAAATTTGATAGGATGCATTTAAAACAACCATTTTACGTTGAGCCGGAGTGGTCGACTAACAACCTACGTGGGAGAAAGGTTTGTTTGATTGATGATGTGTATACGACTGGAACCACCCTGCACTTAGCAGCTAAACTGTTATATTCGTATGGGGTTAAGAAAGTCTCAAGTATTACCCTTGCACGTTAGTATTGATTGTTATTTAATCGATTAGAATTTATAATAGTTATAAGAGATTCGTTTGAAGACAATGATACTAAGCATAGGAGAGATTAAAATGCTTGAAACTAAATTAAGAGGTGATGATGTTGAAATCACCAGTGATCTCCGTGATTACATTAATCATCACGTCAAAACAATTGATAAACGTTTTGATGCAAACGTGAAAGGGACTGCTCATGTTGATCTTATGAACTATTCTAACGAACGAATCAAAGCTGAAATCACTATTATCCTACCGAACTTCTTACTGCGAGGTGAGGGCAACTCTGATGATATTCACAAAAGCATTGATATCGCGATTCACGATATCCAGCAACAGATCGATAAATATGGATCAAAGGTAAATGAAGAATTAACTGAGCATAAGTTATCCCACGTTTTTAATGATCCCGATAAACGATTAGCCGAATCTAAGATCGTTAGGAAAAAGCGGATTCCTTTACAGAAGATGACTTCGGAAGATGCCATTATTCAAATGAATTTGATTGGGCATGATTTTTTTGTCTATGTTGATGTCACCGATGGCACCACTGATATTGTTTATCGAAGACATGATGGGGACTATGGGTTAATTAAAACCGATCGTTAGAAAAAACAGAAATATCATATTTCTGTTTTTTTGTGATGAATTTTTAATTGATTTGATAAAATGTTAGAATAAGAAAATAGACTGAGAATTCGAGAAACAAAAACGGTTTAGACACTAGAGGAGAAATCAATCAATGGCAACAAACCTTTTAAAGAAATGGGTTGAAAGCGACAAAAGCGAACTGAAACGATTAGGAAAGCTCGCCGATAAGGTCAGCTCATACTCAGAACAATATCGAAAATTAAGTGATAAGGAATTACAAGCTAAAACTCCAGAATTTCAAAAGCGTTATCAAAATGGTGAAAGCTTAGATGACATGTTACCTGAGGCTTTTGCGGTTGCCCGTGAAGGTGCCAGACGAGTGCTCGGACTAAATCCATTTCGAGTCCAGATTATGGGTGGAATTGTCCTTCATGAGGGTAATATTGCTGAGATGAAGACTGGTGAAGGGAAAACGTTAACGGCTACAATGCCCGTCTACCTGAATGCTTTATCAGGAAAAGGTGTTCATGTCGTTACGGTTAATGAATACCTATCACAACGTGATGCCACTCAAATGGGCCAGTTATACAATTGGCTGGGCTTAACGGTCGGGGTGAACTCGGCTGATAAGAATCCGGAAGAAAAACGAGCTGCCTATGATAGCGACATCACTTATTCAACTAATAGTGAGATTGGATTTGATTATTTAAGGGATAACATGGTGGTTTATAAAGAAGATCGGGTTCAACGCCCACTTAATTTTGCCATCGTCGACGAAGTTGATTCGATCTTAATCGATGAAGCCAGAACCCCATTGATCATTTCTGGTGAAGCTCGTGGGTCAAACAAGCTTTACATGCAGGCAGATAAATTTGCCAAGACACTAAATCCTAAAACAGATTTTAAGGTTGATTTAGAGACTAAAACGGTCTCTTTGAAGGATGTTGGAATTGAAAAAGCCGAAAAGTACTTCAATTTAAATAACCTTTACGATACGGAAAACACTGCTTTAACCCACCATTTGGATCAGGCTTTACGTGCCAATTACGTGATGGAAAAGGATAAAGACTATGTTGTCTCAAAAGACGAGGTTTTAATCGTTGATTCCTTTACCGGAAGAATCATGGAAGGTCGTCGTTTTTCAGATGGGCTTCACCAAGCACTTGAGGCTAAAGAGGGTGTTACCATCCAAGAAGAAAGCAAGACGATGGCTAACATCACCTATCAAAACCTATTTAGACAGTACAGTAAATTAGCTGGAATGACTGGTACCGCTAAGACAGAACAGGATGAGTTTCGAGAAATTTACAACATGGATGTCATTGCGGTTCCAACCAATAAACCGGTTGTTAGAATTGATGAGCCAGATGTTTTGTATCCAAGTTTGGAATCAAAATTTGACGCCGTTATTGCCAAAATTAAAGATTTACACAAACGGGGACAACCAATCCTGATTGGTACGGTTGCGGTTGAAACTTCTGAATATCTTTCAGAGCGACTTGATGAAGAAAAAATTCCTCACGTAGTTTTGAATGCGAAAAATCATGCCAAAGAAGCTGACATTGTTGCTAACGCCGGTCAAAAAGGAGCTGTTACCATTGCAACCAACATGGCCGGTCGTGGAACTGATATTAAGCTTGGACCTGGAGTGGTCAAATTAGGTGGATTAGCGGTTATCGGGACCGAACGACACGAGTCACGAAGAATTGATAATCAATTACGTGGACGTTCTGGAAGACAAGGTGATCCTGGTTATTCTCAATTCTATCTTTCACTTGAAGATGATTTGATGCGTCGATTTGGGTCTGATAAGGTTAAAAGTATTCTTGACTCAATGAAGGTTGAGGGCGATGATGCGGTTATCCGGAGTCACATGATCACGAAGCAGGTCGAATCGGCTCAAAAACGAGTTGAAGGTAATAACTATGATTCACGTAAAAACGTGTTAAAGTACGATGATGTGATGCGTCAACAACGTGATGTAATCTATGGCGAGCGTAGTAAAGTGATTGACGAAAATAAGTCACTTAAGTGGGTTATTATGCCAATGATCAAACGAACGGTTAATCGAATTGTCAACTTGCACACTCAGGGAGATCAAAAGAAATGGGATCTCCAAACCATCCTTGATTTTGCGATTAATTCATTAGTTAGTCCCGATCAAATCAGCATTGATGACTTAAAAGGAAAATCAAGTGATGAAATTAAGGCATACTTGATGGGACTCGTTGATACTGAGTATGATAAGAAAGAAAAAGAGCTCCAGGATCCCGAACAGATGCTTGAATTTGAAAAAGTGGTTGTGCTTAGGGTGGTTGATTCACACTGGACTGACCACATCGATTCAATGGACCAATTACGAGAGTCAATCGGTCTTCGTGGTTATGGTCAATTAAACCCATTAGTTGAGTATCAACGTGAAGGATTTAGAATGTTTGAAGAAATGGTCTCTGATATTGACTACGATGTCACTAGGTTGTTTATGAAAGCTGAGATCAGACAAAATATGGAAAGATAGTTTAAGAACGGAGGACTTTTGGTCTCCGTTTTTTCATCTTCAGGAGTATGAAATGGAATTAAGTGAAGCACGTGGACAGGTCGAAAAGATTAAAAAAGCCGTAGCTGGCTTTAGGGGGTCACTTTGACCTGGATCAACTAAGTGAAAATATTTCGGTTAATGAGGCTAAAATGGCTGAACCGGGATTTTGGGATGACCAAAGAAAAGCCCAGAAATTAATTGATGAGAACAATCGATTAAAATTAAAATATGATAATTTTAATTCACTGGCTAAAAAGGTGGAAGATTTAAAGGTTAACCTCGAACTCCTTGAAGAAGTTAGTGATGATGATTTAAAGAAAGAGTTCGATGACGAATTAGCCAAGACCCAAAAGGAACTTAGTAGTTATCAGCTGAGTTTACTTTTGAATGGGAAATACGATGAAAATAATGCAATTGTTGAGATCCATCCTGGAGCTGGTGGAACTGAATCACAAGACTGGGGGTCCATGTTATTTCGGATGTATCAACGATGGGCCGAACAAAACGGCTTTTCGGTTTCAGTCGAAGACTATCAACCAGGTGACGTTGCTGGTATCAACAGTGTGACATTTTTAGTATCTGGAACCAACGCCTATGGTTACCTGAAATCAGAAAAAGGCGTTCACCGGTTAGTGCGGATCTCACCCTTCGATTCAGCAGGGCGGCGTCATACGTCGTTTGCCTCCGTTGATGTTATGCCAGAGCTTGATGAAACTGTGAACGTTGACATTAACCCAGAAGATCTCCGAATTGATGTTTTTCGGTCAAGCGGTGCTGGTGGTCAGCATATTAATAAAACCTCTTCAGCGGTTCGAATTACCCACTTACCAACTGGAATTGTCACCTCAAGTCAGGCCCAACGTTCACAATTACAGAATAGAGTTACAGCGATGAATATGTTAAAATCAAAGTTGTACGAACGTGAACAAGAGAAAAAAGAAGAAGAGAAAGCCAAGATTGAGGGTAAGCAGCTTGATATTGGTTGGGGTTCACAAATTCGTTCTTATGTTTTTCATCCCTATACAATGGTTAAGGATCATCGGACCAATTATGAGACTGGTAATGGTCAAGCAGTGATGGATGGTGATTTGAATCCATTCATTAACGCGTATTTGCAGTGGAATTTAAAACAGAAGAACCCAAAATAACGAAAAAGGAAGTTCATTATGTCAGTTGCGACTAATATTTTGTTTTTTGTCTTTATGCCAGCTTTTTGGTTTGCACTTATTCGCGTTTTCTTCGTTTACAATCGAAGAGTAAATCGAGAACGACGCTTATTTGAAAGTGCTGTTAACCCTAAATTTCACGAAGGATGGGTCTTTTTTAAATCATTAATTGTGCTGGGAATTGTTGGATCAATTTTAACTGCTTTGGTTGGGATTGAAGTGTCCTTAAACTGGATTTTATTATATGAATTATTGATCGCCATTAGTTTACTGATCCCAGGAATCTTAGTGCCGACATTGATTTTATTTGGATCAATTTTTGTTGGAGTCTTCTTCAATGATTATTCAATCCCGATGATTAAAGGTGGCGACTTTATTGGTGCCGTGAATATGAACGCATCAAGATCGGCCAATTACTTAGCCTTAATCACAATTATGCTGGTCCTAATGTTTATCTTTTTGAAGATGAATGGTAGGACGATTAACTCTCCTCAGGTTTCAAAGAATCGGCGCGGAAACCGAGTGGCATCTTATGGATACAATGAGTTAGCTGTGATTCCGCTGGTACTGATGATTCCTGGTAAATTAATCGAAACGATCGTACCGATGTGGCCAGTTTTTAATATTTTTGGTGCACATGTAACCTTCTTGGTTGTTCCGTTTTTGATTGGTTTTCGCTTCAAGTTTGTTAACCATTTGCCAAATGAGTTAATGCCACGGATTTCAAACGCAATTGGAGAACTCGCATTGTTAGCCATTTTACTAACGGCGGGCGCTTACTTTATGAGAAATAGTTACTACGTTATTATCGCGATTGCTTTATTGGTAGTGGTTTATGTAATCATCATGTATCACTTCCATCACGTTGACCGAAAGACCGGAAATCAGATTAGTCAAGCGGTTGACGGAATCCGAATCATTGGGATTAAACCCCGCACTCCAGCCGATAAGATGGGACTTAAAACGGGTGACTTAATTGTTGAAGTTAACAACGTTCCGGTAAATTCGGAAAGTCAATTGTATTCTGCTTTACAAGATGATCCGACCTTTGTTCACATGAAGGTTAAAAATCGTAAGAATCAATTAGAGATTAAAGAAACGGCAATTTACGATGGTTCACCGCATGAGATCGGAATTGAAATGTTTCAAAATAATTAGTTAGAAGCACCCAGTTAATGGGCGCTTCTTTTATTTTGCATAAAATTAAGAACCGCCTAAATTAGGTCTGATTGTGTTAGAATTAAGTAAATTAATTTTATTTGGAGGTAGGTCCAATGGCTCAGAGTGTAACGGTAGCTGATTTAGTAAAGAACACTCATCTTAGTGTCTTTTGGGGTCGTGAATATTTAGACCGTCCCATTACCACTAGTGACATTTCACGTCCGGGACTGGAATTGACTGGATATTTTAACTACTACCCAGCCAAGCGAATTCAGATCTTCGGGATAACTGAAACCTCATTTGCAAAGGGAATGAGTGATGAAAAATTAAAAGAAGTAATGACCAAAATGTGTCAACCAGAAACGCCTGCATTTGTTATTTCTACTCAACTAGAACCACCTGAGCAGTTAGTGGCAGCCGCCAAAAAAGCTCACATTCCAATCTTAGGTTCAAAGTTAACCACCTCTAGAATTCTAAGTAATATGACGACGTATCTTGAAGCTAAGTTAGCCGAACGAAAGTCCATTCATGGTGTTTTGGTTGAAGTTTATGGACTTGGTGTTTTAATTACCGGTGATTCTGGAATTGGTAAGAGTGAAACGGCGCTAGAACTTGTTAAGCGTGGTCATCGTTTAATTGCTGATGATCGAGTTGAGGTTTATCAACAAGATGAGCAAACCTTGATTGGTCAAGCTCCCAAGATTCTTAATCACTTACTAGAAATTCGTGGGATTGGCATTATTGATGTGATGAACCTGTTTGGTGCCGGTGCCGTTCGTTCCCAATCAAAAGTGGACTTAATCGTTCATTTGGACCAGTGGAACAAGGATACTAAGTATGATCGGCTTGGGACCGACCGTGAAACAACTCGAATCTTTGACGTTGATTTGAAGAAATTGACGATTCCAGTCAAGCCCGGTCGAAACTTAGCCATTATCATTGAAACCGCTGCGATGAATTTTAGGGCTCGTTCAATGGGATACGATGCAACTAAGGTCTTTGATAATAACTTAAATGAATTAATCAAAGAAAATGCTTCTAAAAACAACCAGGAGCAGAAGCACGAAGAACAAGCAGTTGAACAAAATAAGAAAGATATTAGCCAAGATGCTAATAAGGATCCTGAATAGGAGTGGAAGTTGTGTTTAGCATATTGGCATTAAATCCGGTTGCGATTCATCTCGGACCAATTGCGGTCCACTGGTATGGTATTTTTATCGCTGCCGCTGTCTTGATTGCCGTTTACCTTTCAATGAAAGAAGCTAAGCGACAACACTTAAATGAAGATGTTTTATATGATTTGATTTTGTGGGCGATTCCAATTGCGATTATTTCGGCTCGAATCTATTATGTGGTTTTTCAATGGGGTTATTATCGCCATCATCTAGATGAGATTATTCAAATTTGGGATGGTGGAATTGCCATTTATGGAGCTTTAATCGGGGCTGGCTTATTTATTTGGTGGTTTTGTTTTAAACATCATTTGTCAGTCTGGCAGATTTTAGATATTGCCGCTCCAACCGTCATTATGGCTCAAGGAATTGGCCGTTGGGGTAATTTCATGAATCAGGAAGCATTTGGAGCGGTAACATCACTTCAATTTTTACAGCATTTACATTTACCTGACGTTATCATCAATCAAATGTTTATTAGCGGGGCGTACCGCCAACCAACGTTTTTATATGAGTCACTTTGGGATTTAGCAGGATTTGCTGTCTTGATGATTATGAGACATGCCCCGCAGTTCTTTAAGCGTGGGGAAGTCTTTTTAAGTTACGTGATGTGGTATTCGTTTGGACGTTTTTTCACCGAGGGCATGCGGACCGATAGTTTAATGTTATTCGGCGTAATCCGGGTATCACAGTTGCTTTCCATTTTATTATTCGTAGTAGCACTATTTGTTTTAATTTATCGTAGACGAAACGACCAGTTAGTCTGGTACTACGGTAGTTAAGTGATTTGTAGGAGATAATTTAAATAATGACAGAAAAAATCGCAGTACTCGGTGCAGGATCATGGGGCAGCATGCTCGCCGATATTTTAGTTGAAAATGGGCATGAAGTTAAAATTTGGTCGAAAAGCAAGGAACAGGTGGATGAGTTAAATAATCAGCACACTAATTCCCATTACATCAAGAACTTTACCTTTCCAAAAGAGATGAAAGCTTATGCTGACATGGAAGAGGCACTTAAAGGAGCCGATGATGTTTTATTCATTGTTCCATCACAGGCAACTCGTTCGGTTGCAAATCAAGCTAACAAAATTTTGGGCAAGTTAGAAATGAAACCATATATCATCCATGGAAGTAAGGGCATTGAAAAGGGTACCTATGATCGAATGTCTCAGGTATTGCAAGAAGAAATTGATCCTCAAAATCGTAAGTCGATTTCAGCCCTTTCTGGACCTAGTCAAGCTGAAGATGTTGCTAGACGTGATATTACCTTAGTTACGGTTGCGAGCGATGATATGCCATCTGCTGAGCATTTTCAAAAATTATTTATGAATGATTATTTTAGAATCTACACTAATAACGACATTATTGGGGTTGAACTTGGTGGGGCTTTAAAAAATATTATTGCATTAGGAGCTGGAGCCTTGGTAGGTTTAGGTTACGGTGATAATGCAAAAGCAGCCCTCATGACTCGTGGTATTGCGGAAATATCACGTTTAGGTGTATCATTTGGTGCGGACCCATTAACTTTTAGCGGATTGTCTGGTGTAGGTGATGTGATTGTTACCGCAACTAGTTCTGATTCTCGTAATTGGCGGGCTGGTTATCAGCTTGGCAAGGGCAAGAAATTGGATGACGTTGTTAAAGACATGGGCATGGTGATCGAGGGAATCGACACCAATCAAGCTGCATTTGAATTATCAAAACAACGTGGGGTAGAAATGCCCATTACATCCGCAATTCATGCAGTAATTAATAATGAAGAAACCGTTTCTGACGCGATTTCTAATTTAATGTCTAGAGAGGGACGTTCAGAACAAGGTTAATTCTAAAAGGGGTATATAAGAAGATGAAAAAAGTAACTAAAGCTGTTATTCCTGCCGCTGGTTTAGGAACAAGATTTTTACCTGAAACGAAAGCACTTCCAAAGGAAATGTTACCAATTGTTGATATTCCAACCATTCAATACATTGTTGAAGAAGCTAAGGCTTCTGGAATCAAAGACATTGTCATTGTGATTGGTAAGGGCAAGCGTGCCATTGAAGATCATTTTGATTCAAACGTAATGCTTGAAGAAAACCTTGAAAAAAAGGGTAAAGAAAAGATGCTCAAGTCAATTCAGAAGACTAATGATATGAACATTTACTTTATTAGACAATCTTATCCACGTGGACTTGGCGACGCTGTTTTAACGGCCAAAAGTTTCATTGGAAATGATCCATTTGTGGTTATGCTTGGAGACGACTTGATGGAAGATACGACTCCGCTCACCAAACAATTGATGAATAGTTACGAAAAGACGGGAGCTTCAACCCTTGCCGTTATGAAAGTCCCTCATAAGGAGACTTCTAAATACGGAGTAATTGAACCAGTTAGCGAGGTTTCAAAGGGACTTTATAATGTGAGAAACTTCGTTGAAAAGCCAGATCCTAAGGACGCTCCTAGTGATTTAGCAATTATTGGACGTTACTTGTTAACTCCACAGATCTTTGACGTTTTGGAACACACTAAGCCAGGTAAGGGGAATGAAGTTCAGCTAACCGATGCCATCAATACCTTAAATCAAACTCAAAGAGTGTTTGCTCATGAGTTTAAGGGTGATCGTTACGATACCGGCAATAAGCTTAGCTGGCTTGAGACTAACATTACCTTTGGTTTAAAACACCCTGAAATTGAGCAAGAATTACGTGAATACATTAAGAATCTTGGTCAAAAGCTGACTAAGGAAGACGAACAACAGAAAAATTAGATTAAAATGCCGACTTTTGCCGGCATTTTTTATTTTGAAGTATAATGATTAAACATTTAATTCAGTTTATGATAATATAATTTTGTACAATTGATATTAGTCAAGGAGGTTTTTGGTTATGAAAATTAAATTAGGTGGACTACCAGTATCATGGTTAATGGGTGATGATCAACCAAAGGTTGGAGATTATCTACCAAAATTTACCGTAAAAAATGCTGAAGGGAAAGATGTTACGACTGATGATTTAAAGGGTCAGACAACGTTGATTAGTGTGGTTCCTAACTTAAAGACAAAGGTATGTAGTTTAGAAACTGCTCGTTTTAACCAAGAAGCATCAAAGTTTAAGGGAATTAAATTTGTTACCATTTCAAATAACCCAATTGAATACCAAAAAAATTGGTGTGCCGCTCACGGTGTCAACAACATGGAAATTCTTTCTGATTTTAATGGTTCATTTGGAAAAGCCATGCACTTATACATCCCGGCTTTTGGTCACTTAGCTCGGGTGGTTTACTTGGTAAATGCTGAAGGCAAAATTTTGTATTGCCAAGCAGTTCCAGAAATTACTCATCAACCAAACTACGAACCAGTTCTTGACGAGTTAAAGAAAGTAACAAACAATAAATAATGATTGAGGCGATATAATGGCAAAAAAGTATGATGTAATTGTAATCGGTGCTGGTCCAGCCGGAATGACGGCAGCATTGTATGCATCACGAGCCGAACTATCTGTATTAATGCTTGATCGTGGGATCTATGGTGGACAGATGAACAACACTGCCGAAATTGAGAATTATCCTGGATTTAAATCAGTCTTAGGACCAGATCTATCTAAAAAAATGTACGATGGGAGTACTCAGTTTGGTGCTGAGTATGGCTACGGAACCGTTACTGGCATTGACATTGATGGCGATAAGCGGATTGTTAAGACTGAAGACGGTGACTATGAGGCTCCTTCTGTAATTATTGGTGCTGGTTCTGAGTACAAGAAACTCGGAGTTCCCGGTGAGCAAGACTACAGTGGAAAAGGTGTTTCTTACTGTGCGGTTTGTGATGGTGCCTTCTTTAAAGGCGAAGACGTTGTTGTCGTTGGTGGCGGTGACTCTGCGATTGAGGAAGCTACTTATCTATCCAATATCGTAAAGCACGTTACGGTCATTCACAGACGTGATCAACTTCGGGCCCAGAAGATTCTGCAGAAGCGGGCCTTTGATAAGGACAATATCGATTTTGTCTGGAACAGTAACGTTACTGATATTGAAGGTGACGGTCAAAAAGTAACCGGGGTTGCGATTAAAAACAATCAGACCGGTGAAACTTCAAATATCAAAGCTTCTGGTGTCTTTATTTACGTTGGTATTTTACCAATGACTGATGCGTTCAAGAACCTTGGAATTACTGATGAACAAGGTTGGATTGACACCGATGATGAAATGAAGACTAAGATTCCCGGTGTCTTCGCGGTTGGTGACGTACGAAAGAAACATCTACGTCAAATCACGACTGCGGTCGGCGATGGCGGAACTGCAGGTCAGGGCGTCTTCAATTACGTCGAAGAGCTGAAAACTAAAGATTAAACGAAAAAGAGCAGAGTCGATCTGCTCTTTTTGTATGGAAGCTTTGGTCTAATTGCTTTGCGAAAGTATGTTCGTATGCTAGAATTATTATAAGTAACGGGAGAAAGTTAATGCTTTCTCCTTTTTTTCCGAGTTTAAGAAGAGGTGCCAATATGATTAAAAAAACGAATAATAATTTTGACCTAGTTTCGAAATTTACTCCAACTGGTGATCAACCCGAGGCTATTAAGGAATTGACTCAAGGAATTAAGAATGGTGATCGAGATCAGGTCCTTTTGGGTGCCACCGGAACGGGTAAAACCTACACCATGGCAAACGTGATTAAGAACATTAACAAACCCACGCTAGTGTTATCTCACAATAAAACTTTGGCTGGTCAACTTTATAGTGAGCTCAAACAGTTGTTTCCGCACAATGCGGTGGAATATTTTGTGAGTTACTATGATTTTTATCAACCGGAAGCTTACGTTCCTTCTAGTGATACCTACATTGAAAAGGATGCTTCAATTAATGATGAGATTGATCAGCTCCGCCATGCAGCAACTAGTGCCCTACTAGAACGAAATGATGTGATTGTGGTTGCTTCAGTTTCCTCAATCTTTGGTTTAGGAAGTCCAAAAGAATATCAGGACCATACGGTTTCGTTGCACGTTGGACAACAACTAGAGCGCGATGTCTTTTTGCGTCAGTTGGTTAACATTCAATTCGATCGAAACGACATTGATTTTCAACGTGGTCGCTTTCGTGTACATGGTGATGTAGTAGAAGTCTTTCCGGCTTCTAGAAATGAACATGCCTACCGGATCGAATTTTTCGGTGACGAGATTGACCGAATTACTGAAGTTGACACGTTGACTGGTGAAGTTATCGGTGAACGAAAACAGATTACAATTTTTCCTGCCACTCACTTCTTGACTAACAAGGAAACGATGGATGTGGCTTTACCTGAAATCAAGGATGAAATGGTAAAACAGGTTGCTAACTTTGAGAAAAAGGGCAAACTACTTGAAGCTCAAAGATTGAAGCAACGGACCACCTATGACATTGAAATGATGCGTGAAATGGGATATACAACTGGGATTGAGAATTATTCTCGTTATATGGACCGCAGAAAACCTGGCGAAGCTCCATACACATTATTGGACTTTTTCCCCAAAGATTATTTGATGTTCATTGATGAATCACATCGAACGGTTCCGCAAATCGGTGGAATGTTTAACGGTGATAAGGCTAGAAAGCAGCAATTAATTGATTATGGATTTAGACTTCCCAGCGCGCTTGATAATCGACCATTAAAGTTACCTGAGTTTGAAAAACGGGTTAATCAAGTAGTTTATATGTCAGCCACTCCGGGTCCATATGAAGAGGACAAGACTAATCACGTTGTCCAACAAATTATTCGTCCAACTGGACTACTTGATCCAACCGTTGAAGTTCGTCCCACGAAAGATCAAATGGATGATTTGGTTGGTGAAATCAATAAACGAGTTCAAAATAACGAGCGTACCTTCGTTACGACCTTAACCAAGAAGATGGCAGAAGATTTAACCGATTATCTAAAAGATTTGGGAATTAAAGTAAAATACTTGCACAGTGATATTAAAACCCTCGAAAGAACCCAAATTTTACGTGATTTGCGTTTGGGTAAGTTTGATGTTTTAGTTGGAATTAACCTGTTGCGTGAAGGGATTGACGTTCCCGAAACATCATTGATTGCAATCTTGGATGCTGATAAGGAAGGCTTTTTGCGTGACAAACGTTCCCTTGTACAAACAATTGGAAGAGCAGCTCGTAATTCACACGGACATGTTATTATGTACGCGGACAACGTTACCGATTCGATGAAGTACGCGATGGATGAAACTGCCCGTCGTCGTTCCATTCAGATGAAGTACAATCAGGAACACAACATTACCCCTAAGACCATTATCAAACCAATTCCTAAGGCCATTTCTGCGTATAAACAGGGCGAGAAAAACAACGATGATAATACTAATGGAAGCTTTGTTGAATCCGATTTTGACCAAATGAGTGCTAAGGATCAAAAGGAAATGATTGATAATTTAGAGGACGAAATGAGAGCGGCAGCCAAAAAACTTGATTTTGAGCAAGCTGCTAACTTAAGGGATACCGTGATGCAGCTTAAGGGTGAGAAAAAGAAAAAGTGAGGTGGTTAGATGGCAAATGACGTCATTAAAATTAAAGGCGCCCGTGAACATAATCTAAAAGACGTAAATGTTGATGTCCCCAAGAATAAAATGGTGGTAATGACCGGTTTATCTGGTTCAGGTAAGAGTTCTTTAGCTTTTGATACCCTTTACGCTGAAGGTCAACGCCGTTATGTCCAAAGTCTTTCCTCTTATGCTAGACAATTTTTGGGTCAAATGGATAAACCTGACGTTGATTCGATTGAGGGACTTAGTCCAGCCATTTCAATTGATCAGAAAACAACTTCAAAAAATCCTCGTTCAACCGTTGGAACTGTCACTGAGATTAATGATTATTTACGTTTATTGTGGGCAAGAGTTGGGACGCCAATTTGTCCAAATGATGGAACGGTCATTACTAGTCAATCCGTCGATCAAATGATTGACGAAATCATGGCCCTCCCTGAACGAACTAAATTGCAGATTATGTCACCAGTTGTCCGTGATAAAAAGGGACAACATAAAAAAGTTTTTGAAAAAATTAAGCGCGAAGGTTTCGTGAGAGTCCGAGTAGATGGTGAAATCCATGATGCGACCGAAGATTTTGATTTAGATAAAAATAAGCGTCATAACATTGACGTGGTAGTTGACCGAATTGTCGTTAGAGACGGGATTAATTCACGATTGTCAGATTCACTTGAGACAGCTTTACGTCTAAGTGATGGATATGCCATTGCCGACTTTCTTGGTAAGCGAGAGCCGATGGTGTTTTCGGAACATTACTCTTGTCCGATTTGTGGTTTTACGGTTGGGAAACTTGAACCACGTCTTTTTTCATTTAATGCCCCATATGGAGCATGTCCTGAGTGTGATGGATTAGGAGTTAAGTTGGAAGTCGATAACGATTTAGTGGTCCCAGATCAAGATAAGACGCTTAATGAGGGAGCAATTGAACCATGGAATCCAATTAGCTCAAAATACTATCCAGCAATGTTAGAGCAAGCTTGTAAAGCCTTTAATATTGATATGGATACTCCATACCGTAAATTACCAAAGAAACAGCGTGATCTATTGATGAATGGTTCCAAGGGGAAAACGTTCCATTTTCACTACAAGAGTGATTTTGGTGGAGTTCGTGATGTTGATGCTCCCTTTGAAGGAGTCCTTAACAACGTTAAACGCCGTTATCATGAAACCAACAGTAATTTCACTCGAGAACAAATGGAAAAGTACATGACAGAATTAACTTGTCAGACTTGTCATGGGTACCGATTAAACGAAAAGGCTTTGGCAGTTAAGATTAATGGCAAACACATTGGAGAAGTTTCTGATATGAATATTGCCGATGAACGCCAATTCTTTAGTAAACTTACTTTTGGTGAACAAGATACGGTTGTGGCTCATCCAATTATTAAGGAAATCTGTGATCGACTGGAATTTTTGGAAAACGTTGGATTGAACTATTTGACTCTGTCTAGATCAGCCCGAACGCTTTCTGGTGGTGAAGCACAGAGAATTCGACTTGCAACCCAGATTGGTTCAAATCTCTCAGGAATTTTGTATGTACTTGATGAACCATCCATTGGTCTTCATCAGCGTGATAATGATCGCTTAATTAAGTCCCTGAAAAAGATGCGTGATCTAGGAAATACGTTGGTTATCGTTGAACATGATTCAGATACGATGCGTTCGGCCGATTATTTAATCGATGTTGGTCCAGGAGCTGGAGAGAAGGGTGGTAAGATTGTTGCCACCGGGACTCCAGAACAAGTGGCTCAAAATCCGAAATCATTAACTGGTAAATATCTCTCTGGAAAGAAGTTTATTCCCGTTCCTTTAAAACGACGAAAGGGGAACGGCAAAAACGTTACCCTAAAGGGTGCTTTAGAAAATAATCTCAAAGACATTACCGTTAAATTTCCACTTGGTAAGTTTGACGTGGTGACGGGAGTTTCTGGTTCCGGAAAGTCTACGTTGGTTAATGATATCTTAAAACGAGCCTTGGCCCAGAAGCTGAATCATAATTCGGAAAAACCAGGCAAGTATAAATCAATCACTGGATGGAAGAACATTGAAAAACTAGTAAGTATTGATCAAAGTCCGATTGGCCGAACCCCTCGAAGTAATCCAGCTACATACACTGGAGTCTTTGATGATATTCGGGGCTTGTTTGCCCAAACTAACGAGGCCAAGCTTCGCGGTTATAAAAAGGGACGGTTTAGTTTTAACATCAAGGGTGGTCGTTGTGAGACTTGTCATGGTGATGGAATCTTGAAGATTGAGATGAACTTTCTACCCGATGTTTACGTTCCGTGTGAAGTTTGTCATGGAAAACGGTATAATTCTGAAACGCTTGAGATTCAATACAAGGGAAAAAATATCGCTGAAGTTCTTGACATGACCGTGAATGAGTCGTTAGAGTTTTTTAAAGCCATCCCAAAGATTACGCGAAAGTTGCAGACCATTTCTGACGTGGGACTTGGTTACGTGAAATTAGGTCAACCAGCTAATACCTTGTCAGGTGGAGAAGCACAACGAATGAAGTTAGCTTCTGAACTCCATAAGCGTTCAACTGGAAATAACTTTTATATTCTTGACGAACCCACTACGGGACTTCATACTGACGACATCAAACGATTAATTGGGGTCCTTTCTAAACTTGTTGATAAGGGAAATACCGTTCTGATCATTGAACACAATTTAAACGTTATTAAAGAGGCTGACCACGTGATCGACCTCGGTCCAGAAGGTGGAGCAGCTGGTGGATACGTAGTTGGAACTGGAACACCCGAACAGATTGTTAAACTGAAAAATAGTTATACCGGCGAGTATTTAAAACCAGTCTTAGAGCGTGATACTAAGCGAACCATTGAAGCTCAACAGCATCAGCAAAAGTAGATGTGGTAAAATATGGTTGAAACAAACTATTGGAGGTCATATTTATGATGTACGAAGATAAAAAATGGGGATTTGATTGGTTTGAATGTCTATTTGGCGTTGTCTTATTATTAGCCGCTGTTTTGATGTTCTTCCACCCAACTACAAGTGCTGCTGTTTTGGCGATCATATTCGCCGTCGTTGCATTAGTTGCCGGGGTAAAATCAATTTGGGTCTATCGAAAGTTAAGTCAAGAAATTGGCTATCGAAGTTTTACGATGTTAATTGGTGGTGCGATTGAAATCTTGTTAGCACTATTGTTCCTGTTTAACGTTCATGCTGGGACCTTTACCCTAGGGATCCTATTTGCAGTTTGGATTCTGGTTTACTCAATCTGTCAGTTGATTGTAGTTGATCACATTCGTAAGTTTAACGGTGGGGTCTTCTGGACGTCACTTGTTTTTGATCTTATTACACTATTTTTAGGAATTTTCTTACTGTTAGACCCAAGTCTAGCTGCTAAGGTTTTAGCTATAATTGTGGGAATTGTCCTGTTAGTGGCAGGAATTAACATGATTATGCTGGCATTTGCTCATAAACTATAAAATTAATTAAGACACCTTAAATTAATGAGATGTCTTTTTTGGATTAATTCTTAATTAATATCTTAATGGGGGAAGTCTTTACTAGTTATTATTTTACAGGCATGATACTATTATATTGAATTATTAATCAATATTAGGAGGGTCATTATGAAGAATTTACTTTTAGGTTTTAGTTTGGGTGCAAACATCGTGTTAGGTTACTTAGTACTTGAAGATCGTTATGATTTAGACGATATTGCTGACCGCATCGATAACTTGAGTGACGTTGCCCAAGGTAAGGCACAGCAAATTAAGGGTGCTATCTCTGGTGACACCATGGATAAGATCAAAGGTGACCTACAAAGCAGTAAGGGGAACTTTATGAACAAAGCCCAAGATGTTAAAGATGACATCGACAGTGACCTTGATAACGAATAATTAGATAGGAAAAAAGCGATTTGCAATAATAAAGCGTCGTATAATATTTAGATTTTTATATAAATTTATACTTCTAAGGATTCATACCGATTTAAATTGGTATGAATCCTTTTTTTTAGAAATTCGTTTATCATCAAACCGTTTAAAGAGAGTTATTCACTAGCGAGAATTGTTCTAACTCTTTCGGGTAATTAAGGCTTTTTACACATTAAGAGAATAATGAATGTGAATTTAATTATAATTAATATAATGTGATTTCTTTTATAATTTTATTCACAAGCGACCATGTAACCCACTAAGAACCAATGTTGGTAAACATCACAAGAAATGATTTTATGTTTTGCTAATGATTTATTAGCAAATTAATTTTCACGGTAATTCTCACATAGTGCGAGTAAACGGGGCTTGCGGAGTATCTTGTTGCTATACTTGGCGTTGAATTTGGCTGTCATTTTCATTATGTACAATCATTAATTAACACTTAAAATTATTATTAGGAAAAAGTTAGAATTACGTTGCTATCATTGGACTTACGCAGCTAATGTTACAAAACCATTACGATTTTTCGTTTTATTTACACACAATGAGAAACAATTACCTCCATGCATTGGTTAATCGTGGAAAACACTGCCATGTATGCCTTTGTTTTACTCATATTGTATAAAATACGATTGTGTTCAATTTAATTTCAGATTGTGCAATAATTACTTAAGGCTAAGTAGGCCGGTAAGTATAGATTAATTTGAAATTAGAAGGGCAGGTTTTTATTTATATGTTTAATCGTGATAGCAAAACACATTATAAGATGTATAAAGCTGGTAAACGATGGCTGTTCAGTGCCATTACAGTCACCATGTTTTCAGCCGGGATTTCAGGCGGAATCCTTATGTCTAACCAACATAATGTGAAAGCGGACGTTACTAACAACGCTCAGATGAATTCACAAAATAGTGATTCGTCTGATAAACAAGTAACAGTACCGCAAAATCAGACTACCAATGATCCGGCAACTGAACAGAACGTCACCAAGAGTGATGAGGCAGCAAATACACAGGCTAATTCATCACAAAACGACACAACTGATCAAAATGTTACCAAGAATGATGACGCTTCAGCTAAGCAGACCGACTCATCACAAAATAAGTCTTCTGATCAAAACATAGCCAAAAATAATGACACCACATCAGATAAGCAAGCTGACGCTGATGCCACTAAAAATGACAACACTACCAATCAAAAGGCCGATTCAGCAAAAGACCAAGCAATTGACCAAGACGCCAATAAGAGTGACGATGCTTCAAGTCAGAAGAATGATGCATCACAGGACCAGTCTTCTGATAAAAAAGCTGACTCTGATGCCACTAAACAAGACGAAACTAAGAATGATGACACTACTAATAAAGTAGCCGATGCATTAAAAGATCAATCAGCAAATCAAAATTCCGATCAGAAAGCAACTACAAGTGATAACGCAGTAAACAAACAAGACGCTGCGGTAGCTGCCAACCAAAAGACTGATGATCAAGCAGCAGTCAAAAACCAAACGGCGGCAGCTTTAGCCACCGATGATGGTCAAGCTAAAGTTGCAACTACCAATCTTGCCGAAAGACAACCATTCAACGTTGACATGCAAGATCCAGATTATAAGACACTAGGAGTTCCTTGGGTCGATCCTGATGAAGAGCACTATACTTACGGATATGTAAGTGTTAATGCCCCAGAAGGCACAACCAAAGTTAAGTGGTTAGTTTGGTCAACTGATCGTAATGGTGATGGAACTGTTTATGTAAACGAAATTGATGCTGATGGTAATGTAATTGGAACTTATCTATTAAAGGATAATGGTACAACTTTGTCTTCCACTAACGTTGATGGATTGCATTACTACAAGTGGGATGATCATAATACTGGAGTTGGTTTCAATGCCGACCAACCAGATGGTTATTCACTTATTAAAGAGTGGTTCTATAACAATTCTAGTGATAGTGCTGTTCCACTTGGTCAGATGTCAATTATAACTCCAGAGGTTGTTGATCAAGTAGTTACATGGACTAACCGTGATACCGGGCAAGTAATGGTTACTAAAACTTACAAGGGAATTGCTGGTCAACATTATACGATAAGTGGATTACCACCAGAAATCCCAACCACTTATTATATTTCTACACAACCTACTAACGCGTCCGGCTCTGTTTCAAACTTTGGTGTTCCTGGTACTGTGTGGACTGAATATTATAGAGAGGGTTATCGTCTTGTTTATACTGAGACTGATGATCATGGTGGTATGAAAGTTCAACTCTTTGATAAAGATGGTAATTTAATTCAAGGTAGTGATGGTCAAGATACTTATTACATTGATGCAAATTATATGTATGATCCTGCTAACAAGCAGTATTCTTGGAGTATTGATGGATACGGTAGAATTATCCTTTTGTCAATTTATGTGCCACAATCACGGAAAATTGACTTTGGAGTTGCTCAACTGGGAAAATTAGTTCCAGTTGATTCCAATGGCAATCCAATTGACAATGGATCCCATGATGTTCCATACGAAACGCAACCAGACGATCCTACTAAAGCACAACAACCTCAATTACCCAATATTCCTGGCATGATTCCAATGGATCCCCATGATCCAAGTCAACCATTAAAACCAGGTCCAGATGGAACTTATCCATACCCAATTACGGATCCCGGTTCAGATACCAAGGTCCCTTATGGTCCCGCTACCAGTCAAGTGACTGATAATAGTGGTAAGGGAACCATTACCGTTCACTACAAGGACGCTAACGGCAACACCGTTGCACCTGATAAGACGATGACCGTGCCGTTTACGAGAACTGGGACTAGAGATAATGAGACTGGTAACATTACTTGGGGCGATTGGGAGCCAGCAGGAGATGCTCATCCAGTAATCACTTCACCAACCGTTACCAATATGACTCCTGATCAGCCAACGGTTACTGGAAATGCCACTGAAGGTAAGGATGATGTTCATACCGTTATCTACAGTGACACCATGAGTACAGTTACTGATGACAGTGGTAAAGGAACCGTGACCGTTCACTATGTTGATGCTAACGGCAAGACCATGGCAAAAGACCAGGTTGTTACCGTTCCATTTACTAGAACGGGGACTAAGAATGAAAAGACTGGTTCAATTACTTGGGGTGACTGGAAGCCAGCCGATAACGCTAACCCAGTCATTAATTCTCCCAAAATTACTGGTTACACACCAAGTCAAGCTAGTGTAACGGGTGATGCTGCTGAAGGAAAAGACGATGTTCATACCGTTGTCTACACCGCCAATGAAGAACAAGCTCACGTCGAATACATTGACCAAGATAATGGCAATAAAGTTCTAGTAACTGATAACTTAAACGGGAAGTTCGGTAGTCAATCTGATTACAGTACTGCGGATCGGATTGCTAGTTACGAAGCTCAAGGCTACGAGTTGGTATCCGACGGATACCCAAGTGGTTACAAATTTGGTGACAATAATCCCACATTCCAAGTTGTCTTAAAGCACAAGACCAAAGAAGTTACGCCAGATAACCCCGGAAACCCAGGTCAACCAGTGGATCCTAACAACCCAACGGGACCGAAGTATCCTGACGGCACTAGTAAGGACAACTTGACTAAGTCCATTACGAGAACCATCCACTACGTTTACGCCGATGGCAGTAAAGCCGCAGATGACAAAGTAGAAACGGTTACGTTCAACAGAACCGCCACCTTTGATGAAGTAACTGGTGAGATAACTTATGGTGCTTGGACATCTGACAATGATGTCTTTAGTTCGGTTGATTCACCAGCCATTACCGGTTATACCCCTGATCAGGCGACCGTTGGTTCCGAAACTGCCACCGCTGATACACCTGACGGAAGTGTTACCGTTACGTACAATGCAAACGAACAAAAAGCCGTAGTTAACTATGTTGACGAAGATAACGGTGATGCCGTTCTTCATACTGATGACTTAACTGGTAAGTTTGGTAGTAAATCTGGTTACTCAACCAAAAATGAAATTGCCACTTTAGAAGCTCAGGGCTACGAGTTGGTATCCGACGGATACCCTGCTGATGGCTTTACTTTCAACACTGACAATCCAACCTTTACCGTTGTTTTGAAACACAAGATGAAGACGGTTACACCAGACAATCCAGGACAACCAGGACAACCAGTTGATCCAAATAACCCAACTGGACCAAAGTATCCTGATGGAACTGGCGTAAATGATCTGACTAAGAACATTACGAGAACCGTTCACTATGTTTATGCCGATGGCAGTAAAGCCGCTGACGATCAAGTTGAGACCGTTACCTACACTCGAACGGCAACCTTTGATCAGGTTACTGGTAAGTTAACATACAGTGCCTGGACTTCAACTAACGCTGTCTTTGGTGAAATCAATTCACCTGAAATTACTGGTTACACCCCAGATAAGGCAACCGTTGGTGCTTTAACTACTACTGCAGACTCAACCGATTCAACCGATACGGTTACCTACACTGCCAATGAAGAACAAGCTCATGTTCAGTACATTGACCAAGATGATGGTAACCGGGTTATTAAAACTGACAATTTAAACGGTAAGTTCGGTTCTAAGTCGGACTACAGTACAAAGAACGAAATTGCCAGCTTAGAGGCCCAAGGTTACGAACTAGTCACTGACGGTTATCCAAATGGGTACGAATTTAATACCGACAACCCAACTTTCAAAGTTATCTTTAAACACAAGACTAAGACGGTTACACCAGATAATCCGGGTCAACCAGGTCAACCAGTGGATCCAAATAATCCAGATGGACCTCATTATCCTAATGGAACTGGTGTAAATGACCTGACTAAGACCATTACCAGAACGGTGCACTACGTTTACGCTGACGGTAGTAAAGCTTCCGATGACAAAGTTGAAACGGTTACGTTTACAAGAACGGCAACCTTCGACCAAGTTACCGGCAAGATTATTAGTTACGGTGACTGGACTTCAACGAACGCTGTCTTTGGTGAAATCAATTCGCCTGAAATTACTGGTTACACTCCAGATAAAGCTAGTGTTAGTTCTGAAACTGCCACCGCTGATACACCTGACGGAAGTGTTACCGTTACGTATAATGCTAACGAACAAAAAGCCGTAGTTAACTATGTTGACGAAGATAACGGTGATGCCGTTCTTCATACTGATGACTTAACTGGTAAGTTTGGTAGTAAATCTGGTTACTCAACCAAAAATGAAATTGCCACTTTAGAAGCTCAGGGCTACGAGTTGGTATCCGACGGATACCCTGCTGATGGCTTTACTTTCAACACTGACAATCCAACCTTTACCGTTGTTTTGAAACACAAGATGAAGACGGTTACACCAGACAATCCAGGACAACCAGGACAACCAGTTGATCCAAATAACCCAACTGGACCAAAGTATCCTGATGGAACTGGCGTAAATGATCTGACTAAGAACATTACGAGAACCGTTCACTATGTTTATGCCGATGGCAGTAAAGCTTCAGAAGATCGCATTGAAACAGTTACGTTTAACAGAACCGCAACCTTCGATGAGGTTACTGGCAAGGTAACTTACAGTAACTGGACTTCAACGAATGCCGTCTTTGGACAAATTGATTCACCTAAAATCACTGGTTACACACCAGATAAGGCAAACGTTGGTTCAGAAACAATTGGACCTGACGCAACGAATTCTAGTGTCACCGTTACCTACAACGCCAACGATGAAAAGGCTCAAGTTGAGTACATCGACCAAGACGATGGTAACAAGGTTATTCATACTGATGGCTTGAACGGAAAGTTCGGTTCTAAGTCGGACTACAGTACGAAAGATGAAATCGCTAAACTTGAAGCTCAAGGATACGAATTAGTATCCGATGGCTTCCCAGGTAATGGTTACACCTTCAATACTGATAACCCAACCTTCAAGGTTGTGCTCAAACACAAGACCAAGGAAGTTACGCCAGACAATCCAGGAAACCCAGGTCAACCAGTTGATCCAAACAACCCAACTGGACCAAAATATCCAGATGGTACTAGCAAGAATGACTTGACCAAGACCATTACGAGAACGGTGCACTACGTTTACGCTGATGGTAGTAAAGCTTCAGAAGACCGCATTGAAACGGTTACGTTCAACAGAACGGCCACCTTTGATGAAGTTACTGGTAAGGTAACTTACAGTAACTGGACTTCAACGAACGCCGTCTTCGGTTCAATTGTTTCCCCAACCATTACGGGATACACTCCAGATAAGGCAAGTGTTGGTTCACAAACTGCCACAGCCGACACACCAGATTCAAGTGTCACGGTTACCTACAACGCTAACGATGAAGTCGTTCACATTAATTACGTGGATCAGGATAAAGGTAATGCCCTTATCACTAGTGATACCGTTAACGGTAAGTTTGGTAGCAAGGCTGACTACAGTACGAAAGATGAAATTGCTAAGTTAGAAGCTCAAGGTTACGAATTAGTATCCGACGGATACCCTGCGGATGGCTTTACTTTCAACACTGATGGTCCAACCTTCACGGTTGTGCTCAAACACAAGAGTAAAGAAGTTACGCCAGACAATCCAGGAACTCCAGGACAACCAGTGGATCCAAACAACCCAACGGGACCGAAGTATCCTGACGGAACCAGCAAGTCCGACCTAACTAAGAACGTTACTAGAACCATTCACTACGTTGATAAGAATGGGAACAAGTTAGCTGATGATGTGGTTCAATCAACGACCTTTACTAGAACCGCAACGTTTGATCAAGTTACTGGTCAGGTAACTTACAGTGCATGGACGACTAAGAGTGACGTCTTGAGTGGGGTTAACTCGCCAGTTATCAATGGTTACTACACCAACACTGCTTCAGTTGGACAAGCAACCGTTAACGCTGATTCCAACGACTCTGAAGTAACCGTTGTCTACTACGCCTTAGGTCACTTAGTTCCTGATGTTCCGGGCAGTAACCCGATCGTTTATCCAAATGATCCCAACAACCCAAGTGATGCCGGTAACCCACTTATCCCTGACATTCCTGGATACACTCCGGTTGATAAGAACGGGAACAAATTGGTCCCTGGCACACCATATCCGATCGATCACAATGATTTAGGGAAAGATACCCCAATTCATTATGTGAAGAATGCTGAACCAGAAACTCCGGTAACTCCAAACAAACCAGAGAAACCTTCAGCACAACCGGAACAACCAGAACCAACTAAGCCAAGTGCACCAAAGGAAGTTCCGGCCGCACAACCGGAAACTCCGAAGGCAAAGCAGGCCCCACAAACTCCTGCTAAAGCACCGGCTCAACCAGCTAAGCCCAAAGCAAAGCAAGTTCCAGCAGCTAAGCCAGCTAAAAAGTCTGAAAAGAAGACGACGTTACCACAAACTGGTCAAAGTTCTGATAGCTTCTTAAGCTTGATCGGAACCATGCTTCTGTCACTTCTCAGCTTCTTTGGCTTAGGAAAATGGTTTAAAGACCGAAAAGAAACCAAGTAAGTCAGTTTGTGATTTAAAGATTAAGCGAGATTAATAAGTTTAAAGGCTAACATCCATTTTGGGTGTTAGCCTTTTTATAAATTCATACTTTCAAGGACTCATACCGATATTTAATCTGTGTGAGTCTTTTTTTCTTACCGGAAATGTGTTTGGTATTAAACCATTTACCATATTTCTGAAATGTTTGCTTTAATGTTAAAAGAATATTTAGTCATAATAAAAGGCTCCAAATCAGTTAGTTTTTACCTAACCTTTTTGGAGCCCATTAATATCTAACAATTATGGAACACTTCATAAATTAATAAATTGTTTTTTAATACAATTTATTAGTCAACGTTTTCACGTCGAACCACACAGGTACCTTCAGGAACTTCGAAATCTTTTTGAATCAAAGTTAATTTTCCGGTATCGGCGTCTCGTGAGTAAAGAGTAGCATTGTCACTGTTTTGGTTAGCAACGATAAACAGTGATTCATCGGCACTAAAGTTAAAGTCGCGAGGAAATTCACCTTCACTTGAAATCAATTGAATTCGTTTTAAATCACCATTTGGCTTAATCTTAAATACCGCAATTGAATCGTTACCACGGTTTGAGACATAGACAAAGCGATTGTCCTTTGAAACTTTGATTCCAGCAGCACCGTTGTGACTTTCCCAATCGTCAGGAATGGTTGAAACAATTTGTTGAACCGTGAATAATCCAGCCTCTTCGTTGTAGTCAATCACAGCAACTTTACTGCTTAGTTCACCAACAAGGTAACCCTTTCCAGTTCCTGGAACAAAAGTAATGTTTCGTGGTCCAAAGCCAGGGTGAGCGTTGACTTCGCTGACTAAGTTTAATTTACCTTGATCAGAAACATCATAGAGGTAGACGCGGTCAAGACCAAGGTCACACACTACCAGTCGATTATCAGGAGTTAGATTGGCATAATGAGGGTGTGGTCCGTCGGCCTGCTCAGGAAGTGGCCCAGGAATTCCATTATCTTGGGCACGATCGGTAAGCTTTAAAGTGCCATCTTCTTGGATTTTGTAAACGCTGGCGTGTCCCATGTGGTAGTTGGCGGTAAAGACAAATTGGCGTCTTTCGTCAATGGAAACAAAGGCGGCTGAAGTACCTTTTTCGATGCATTCCTGCATTTCTTTAGCTGGGATGGTTTTACCATCGAAAGTTGCTACTCCACCACGGAGTTCTGGTTCGTCCATATTACGATCAACGGAGTAGATCTTGTGGGCTTTTGACTCGGCAAGATATGTAGGACTCCCAATCTCGGCTACTAATTGAGTGTTTTGTAATCTTTTTTTGTCGGTATCTAACTCGATTTGGTAGATACCCTGGCTAGCATTAATGGTGTAAGTTCCAATTAAATATTTTTCAATCATGATCTCAATTCCCTCCTAATATATACAGTTTCATTTTGCCACAAAAGTGATCCTTTTGCAGTCGAAATGTATTTTTATTTATTCAAGTTTCAAATTTTATGGATGGCAAAAGTAGTAATCGTGACGGAAATGAAATTAGTTTAGTAAATCCTATTGACGTGTCACGTGAGCGGTGTAAACTATTGGAAATTTCACCTATCAACTACTCGTGAAATTATCAACAGGTTTGGAGGGATGAAAATGGGAAGCAAAGCAAAATTTGTTAACTCACCAAACGAACTTTTTGCTGGTTCGTTTGGCATCGAGATCGAGGAGGAACGGGTTGATCTGAATCGTGACAGTCTCTCTCGCTATGCTCACAGACGTGAACTAGGTGATCGACGAGGGAAAACACACTTTCAGACTGACTTTGCTGAGTGTATGGAAGAATTAGTTACGGATAAACACACGACCACCAAAGGAGTGCTCCTACAAATGCGATCACTTCAGTCTATTCTTCATGGAACACTAGAACCAAGTGAGATTATTTGGCCGATGTCGATGCCACCCAAACTTGATGAAGATGATGTTAATTTTGTAAGAAAGACGTTTAAGCGTTTTTGGATGGATGATTATCGCAAATGGCTCGTGAGACGCTACGGAATTTTTCGTCAAATCATGTGTGGCATTCATTTTAACTATTCACCCAGTGCTCAAATTATTGAGATTTTTCAACGAAATTATTCCATTGATAGTCAGAAAAGGGCACAGTCAGAGCTGTTGTTTCAAATTGCTCAACAATTGGTAGGATATCGTTGGCTTTTAACGTACCTTTTTGGGGCAAGCCCGTTATCAGAAAATCCAGAAGATCACTTATTCGGTGCTGAAAAAAAGATTGTCCCAGTCCGTTCTTTACGTTCCAGTCAATACGGATACGAAAACTTGGATAATATCCATGTTTCTTACGCTAGTTTGAGTCAATACGTAAACAACTTGCAGCATGAGGTTAATTCCCACAAATTATTTTCCGAGAGCGAGTTTTATGGTCCGGTGCGCTTGAAGGCTAAAGATGGGGTTAATTCTGTTAAGGAAGAGGGATTCGACTATCTTGAACTTCGGACCCTTGATCTTGATCCATTTGACTTTTTAGAGATTAATTTAAAAACTTTAAATTTCATCCATCTTATAATAGTTGACGGGATCATTAATCCTCAGAAATGGACTGACGAAAGTTTAAATGAAGCAAAAAATCAAAATAATCGGGTCGCTTTACAGCATCCAACTGCTCCGTTACCACCATCTTTACAGAGTAAGACTTATCGGGTCTTAGATCAGATTGATGAATTAATTGAACATGCTCCTAATGATTTAAAACCAGAGCTAGTTCAAGCTAATGAGGCCGCTAGAAATAAAGTTGATAATCCAAACTTGACACCATCCGCAAAACTAATGAAATATGCTGAGAATCGCTCATTAATGAATTTTGGAATTCAGCGCGGTAAGCAACTAAAAAAAGAGTATGAAAATCAGAGCCTTGAGGATGCTTTTCCTGGGGTTCAACCAGATACAGTTAATCAATACATTGAGAAACAAAAGGGAGTTTAATGAGTATTCATTAACTCTCTTTTTTGAATCATCCTGAGACTATATAAATGACACACCCGGTATGTTATACTTATAAGAGTTTGGAGGCATCAAAATGGCAGATAACGAACAATTTGTGATTATCACGGGCATGAGTGGAGCAGGTAAGACACTGGCCATGCAAACATGTGAAGATTTAGGGTACTTTTGCGTTGATAATATCCCACCTTCTTTAATTCCGAAGTTCATGGAATTGGTTCACACTTCTAGTGAAATTAAGAAGGTTGCTTTAGTAATTGATTTAAGGGCTCCAGCCTCATACCGCGAAATTGTTGATACTTTGGTTAATATGTCTAACGACAAAGACACTGAGGATCAGGTGATTTTTCTCGATGCCTCTGACGAAAAATTAGTGTCTCGATATAAAGAAAGCCGGAGAACCCATCCCTTAGCACGAAAAGGGCGGGTAGTTGATGGAATTGAAAAAGAACGAAAATTAATGAAAAGGGTCAAAGACTCTGCTGATCTTGTTATTAATACAAGTGATTTGACCCCACAGGAATTACGTGAGGAAATCATTCATAAGTTTAAGCTCTCTCATTCAGAGCCATTTCACGTTGAATTAATGTCGTTTGGATTTAAATATGGGCTTCCAATCGATGCTGACATTATTTTGGATGTGCGTTTTTTAAAGAATCCATTTTATGTGGTTAAGTTAAGAAGTAAGACTGGAAAAGATCAAGATGTTTATGACTACGTTATGAACCAAGATGAAGCTAATGAATTTTATGAAAAAGTCTTTGACCTCGTTAAATTTACGTTACCTAAATTTAAAAAAGAAGGAAAATCGACTGTCACCATGGCAATCGGTTGTACTGGCGGTCAACATCGTTCGGTTGCAATGGTTGAACGATTGGCTAAGGATATCAAGGATCAACTTGGATATCCAGTTAATGTTACCCATAGAGACATTAACCGTCACAAAGGGGTTAAATAAATGATTGATAAAGTAGGTAAAAGAATCGGACGTCCTAAAATGGTTGTAATTGGAGGAGGAACCGGTTTACCTGTAATTTTAAAAAGTTTGAAAAAGCGTGATGTTGATATTACCGCTGTTGTCACGGTGGCTGATGATGGGGGGTCATCAGGGATCCTTAGAAACTACATTAATGTTTTGCCACCGGGAGATATTCGCAATGTTATAGTGGCACTTTCGACGTTGCCTCAGATTGATTTGGATATCTTTCAGTATCGCTTTGAATCTTCCGACAAGTTTCTTGCTGGGCATGCCATTGGCAATTTAGTAATTGCGGCGCTTTCTGAAATGAGTGGCGGCTTTTTTGATGCCATCCAAAAGTTGACCGACATTATGAAGGTCGACGGGCATGTGTATCCGGTGTGTGATGAAAGTTTAGAGCTACATGCTGAGTTTTCCGACGGGACGACCATGTCTGGAGAATCTGAAATTACCAATTCTGACAAAATGATTAAAAAAGTGTGGGTTGAATCTACTGATGGCAATAAGAAGCCAGAGGCAGTTCCAAGTGTGATCAATGCGATCATGAACGCTGACCAAATTGTTTTGGGACCGGGAAGCTTGTTTACCAGTATCTTACCCAACCTGATGGTTGATAATGTTGGCAAAGCGGTTACTGAGACCGACGCGGAAGTTGTTTATATTTGTAATATCATGACTCAGAAGGGTGAAACCGATAATTTCACTGATGCTGATCATGTCCGGGTTTTAAATCGTCATTTGAAAACTAATTTTATCGATACCGTTTTGGTTAACAATAAAAAAGTTCCAGCAAGTTATATTGATCATCAACGCTGGGGTGATGAAGCTCAACCAGTGAAATCTGATTTTAAGGGTTTAAAGAAACAAGGTTGTCGGGTAATCTCTTCTGATTTTCTTGAATTAAGAGACCATGGAGCTTTTCATAATGGACTATTAGTGTCCGACGAACTGATTCGTTTATTAGGGCAACCTAAAATTCGCCATTAGGGGATGATTAGATGTCATATGCTAGTGACGTCAAAAAAGAATTAACTAACCTAGAAGTCCATCGAGCTAACGCAAAAGCAGAACTGATGGCGTTGATTCGAATGAATGGAACACTTAAAATATCCGAAAAACACCTGGTGTTAGATGTTCAGTCCGAAAATCCAGCAATTGCTAGACGACTGTATCAACTTTTACTTCAGTTTTATCACGTTGAAGGAGAAGTTCTGGTTCGAAAAAAGATGAAACTAAAAAAGAACAATCTATACGTGGTGCGTTTGAATCATCATGTAAGAGCAATCTTGGATGATTTGGGCATTTTGGATGGAAACAAGATTATTGAACGGGTGCCATTAGAGTTACTTAAAGATGATGGGCAGGTTCGTTCTTACTTACGTGGTGCATTCCTAGCGGGGGGATCCGTTAATAATCCAGAAACATCTCGGTATCACCTTGAAATTTATTCAACGTATGAGAATCATAACGAAATGATTGCGGAGATGATGAATCGTTATCATTTGGGCGCTAAAACTACCACGAGACGAAGCGGGTGTATTGCGTACCTGAAAGAAGCTGAAAAGATTGCGGATTTTCTGCAATTAATTGGGGCCACTAATTCTATGTTAAAATTTGAGGACATTCGAATTGTCAGAGACATGCGGAATTCCGTTAACCGACTTGTAAACTGTGAAAATGCCAATATGAATAAGGTAGCCAATGCATCAACTAGGCAAATTGAAAACATTCAGTTTATAAAGGAAACCGTGGGGCTTAAAAAGTTGCCACCAAAGCTTCGAGACGTTGCCGAGGTTCGCATGAAGCATCAAGAAGTGAGTTTAAAGGAGTTAGGTGATTTGGTTCCAGGAGGACCGATTTCTAAGTCCGGCGTGAATCATCGATTACGTAAGATTAATGAGTTTGCGGCTGGATTACGATCTGACGAGTAAAAAAAGACTGGTATATTTATCAGTCTTTTTTAATTAGGATAATAATACTTAAATGATTTTTGTGAAGTAAGGACCCAAATGGTAAAATTATTTTAAATAAGTTACGTATTAATTGGTATGTTATGGGGTATATAGTTTGAGTAATTTTGAATTTTTAAAAGAAGACTTAGATACTAAAGATTATTTTTTACCTGCTAAAAAAGCGGAGGATTTCTATACTCAAAATCATTATGATGATGAATTTGTTAATATTCGAAAGATTGTTGAGGATATAGCGTCTAAAGTTTTAGATTTTGCATATATAAATGTTGGTAATAGGGATACATTGGCAACTAAATTATACGAAATAAAAAGACAAAATCTTATTTCTGATGATGCAGTAATTGAAGATCTTTATAAATTAAAAAAGATAGGTAATAGCAGTGCACATGAATTGGAAGAAACTATTACTAAAAGTGATGCGTTAGATGGATTAAAAAAACTTCAGAGTGTATTAGTGTGGTTTAGTAATAAATATACAAATAATTTGAATAACAATATTTCTTTTGTAACTCCTAAAATGGTAATTTCTTATAATACTATGGAAAAAAGAGTTATTTATGCTCAAACAGCCAACAATTCAAATGGACAGTTCCCAGCTTATGATGGATTAGAAAAAATTGGAGAATCATCATTACCAAATGACGAAATGGAATTGGATACAACACCAGATAGTGTGGATTTGCGAAATTCAGCGGAAAAAAGAATTAATCAATATATGGAGACATCTGGTGTCCCACATATTTTGCAATGGGCTGAATTAGCCTGGAATAAAAAAACAAAAACTTTCTTTCATGATTATGATGTCCATAATGTTTTAAGCAGATCAGGGATTAAGAAGGATAACGGAACAGCTGGTCAAGAATGGTTTCGTACCGATTTAAATACAGTTAAAAAAGCGATTAAAGCAGTAAAAGACGGTAAGAGTGCTATTGGAACAGTGAAACCAAAAGCTCCCATAATTAAGTTGCGTCCTGAACAGAATGATGCAGTTAAGAAGACAAAAAGAGTTTTTGAAAAAAACAGCAAAAGTAATAATAAAATGCTTTGGAATGCCAAAATGCGATTTGGAAAAACTTTAACTGCTTTGGAACTTGTTAAAGAAGAAGAATATAAAAAGGTTTTAATAATGACTCACCGTCCTGTTGTATCAGATAGTTGGTTTGAAGATTTTAACAAATCAGGTTTAAGTAATGATGGATATCAATTTGGATCTAAGAAGAAGGGTGAATCTATTACCAACTTATTAAATTCAAAAGATCCATTTATTTATTTTGCTAGTATACAAGATCTACGTGGATCATTTTATGTAGGTGGAAAATCTAGTGATAAAAATAAGGAGCTTTTTAATACTGATTGGGATTTAGTAATTATTGATGAAGCACATGAAGGTACACAAACAGAACTAGCAGAAAGAGTATTAAATGCTGTTAAAAAAGAAAATACTAAAGTATTAGAATTATCAGGGACTCCATTTAATATCGTTGATCAATATAAGGATGATCAAGTCTATACATGGGATTATGTAGATGAACAGAAAGCTAAAGAAAATTGGTCTCAAAAATGTCCTAATGATGATAATCCTTATGAAGGTCTACCTAAGGTTTCAATGTATACATTTGAAATGAAGAATAAAGATAAATTTGAAACGTTGGATAAGTCTTTTGATTTTAAAGAATTTTTTAAGGTAAATAATGATGGTAAATTTATTTATGAAAAACGGATAGAAAAATTTCTTGATAACATTACTAGTACAAATAAAAATACCAAGTATCCATTTTCAACTGAAAATTTTAGAAATAAATTGAGACATACACTCTGGCTTCTTCCAGGAGTTAAAGAAGCTGATGCATTAGAAAAGTTAATGAAGAAACATCCTATTTTTAAAAATTATAATATTATAAACGTTGTAAAAGATGGCCATGAGGATAATGCTACTGATGGTGATTTACAACGTGTCCATGATGCCATCGGAAAGCATCCATCTGAAACAAAAACAATTACATTAACTGTTAGAAAGTTAACTACAGGTATAAATGTAAAAGAATGGACAGGAGTTGTATTTTTATCAAATACTAATAGTCCTACTCAATACTTGCAAGCAGCCTTTAGATCACAAACTCCGTTTTCTGATGAAAAAATGGGAATGAAAACAAATGCTTATATATTTGATTTTGCACCAGATAGAGCACTTACGATGGCATCTAGTATTACAAATTTACATTCAAATGCGGGTCAAGTAAACGATAAAAAACATACAGAGAAGATGGAAAATCTTCTTAACTTTTTCCCAGTAATTGGTGAATCAGGAAATGGAATGAAAAATTATAATATTGATGATTTAATGGGGCAGGTAAAGAAGGTTTATGCAGAAAAAGCTGTAAGGACTGGATTTGATGATGATTCGATTTATAGTGATCAATTACTGTTTAGTTTAGATGAAAATGACATTAAAAAAATTAATGGAATTAAAAAAATTATTGGAACTACTAAGAAAGAAAAAGCCCCTATAAAAATTACAGTAAATTCTACTGGGTTAGATCAGGAAGAGTATGAAAAATCTCTTGATTTTGAAAAAAAGTCTGCAAAATCACGTTCTCAAGCTGAACAAGAAATTATTAATAAAAAGAAAAATGCAAAGAAGCAAAGAGAAGCATTGATTTCTGTATTGAGAGGTATTTCAATTCGAATTCCCTTAATGATTTATGGTATGAATGTTGATATTTCTGAGGATGTTGATATTGATACATTTATAAATAAAGTAGATGATAAATCATGGATTGAATTTATGCCAAAAGGCATAACAAAGGGTAAATTCAGGGAAATAGTAAAATATTATGATCATGATATTTTTGTTGGCGCAGGAAGAATAATTAGGCAGAAAGTTAAGGATTTAGATTTATTAGATCCGGTTGAAAGAGCCGAGCAATTAGCTCAAATCTTTGGTACTTTTAAGAATCCAGATAAAGAAACGGTATTGACTCCATGGCGTGTTGTAAATATGCAATTAGGAATGACTATTGGCGGATATTCGTTTTTTGATGAGGAGTATAATGACACTATGAAGGGTGGTATCCCAGCAAATCATTGGATTCAAACTAATAAAACTGATGATATATTTTATGATGATACTAGTATATTAGAAATAAATTCTAAAACTGGATTGTATCCTTTATATGCTGCTATATCTTTGTATAAACAACGCATTGATAAATTAAATAATAGAATGGCTGGCAAGTTTACGTCAAAACAAGAAGACGATATTTGGGAAAATATTTTATGTCAAAATATTTTTGTTATTGCAAAGACACCAATGGCAAAAACTATTTCCGAACGTACATTAACGGGATTTAAGACTATTAAAACAAATATTAAATATATTGATGGTATCGTAGAAAATTCTCGTAATGATATTAATGGTGAAGTAAAAGAAATTAGGGAGGATTTTAATAAAATGAAGTTTGATGTTGTAGTTGGTAATCCTCCATATCAAAAACCAGAAACTAGAGAAGGAGGGCGCATGGAACAGTTATATCCTCAGTTTATGGATTTATCGTATAAATTGGCGGATGTAAGTATTCTTATCACTCCGGCAAGATTTCTGGCTGGTAAAAATCAATGGTCGCAAAAATTACTTTCTGACAAACATTTTAAAATAGTCAAGTATTTTAAGGATGGTAAGCAAATATTTCCCAATACAGAAATTAAGGGTGGAGTTGTAATTACATCATATGATATTAATGAAAATAATGAACCCATTAATGTATTTCTTCCTAATGACAAATTAAAGGACATATTTAATAAAGTTTGGAAGTCTGATTCTAATAAAAAGTCAATAACAGAAATAGTTACACCAAGACCAGCATATAGATTTTCAGAAAAATTCTTTGTAGAAAACGTCGATGCTTACGCAAAACTAGGTAAGACCAAACATGATGGGATAAACTCAAATGCTTTTAAGCAATTTCCAAATATATTTTTAAGCCCAGACCAAATTGGCAACAAAGTAAATCAGAATAATTTCTATAGAGTTTTAGGACTAGATAATAATAAAAGAGTATGGAAATTTATTAGAAAAGATTATGTTAAAAATAATGATTTTACTCATAAATACAAAGTTATTATTCCAAAGTCAAACGGAAATGGGTTAATTGGTGAAGCACTTAGTCATCCTATGATTTGTGATCCTGATTTTATTGCAACAGATACATTTTTAAATATTGGTCAATTTGAAAGTAATATTGAAGCTAAGGCACTTCTTAAATATTTAAAAACTAAGTTTGCTAGAATTATGTTAGGAGTTTTGAAAGTAACTCAGGATAATCCGAAAAGTGTTTGGAAATATGTTCCTATGCAAGACTTTACTCAAAATTCGGATATTAATTGGAGTGAGTCTGTGGATTCTATTGATGCTCAATTATTTAAAAAGTATAAACTTTCTGACTCTGACATCAACTTTATTGAAAATCAAGCTTCTAGAATGGAGTAATTTAATAAATGTCAAAAAAAAAATTAGTAGGATCTGTTGACAGAGTTAAAAACAATGGTGAAGTTTTCACTCCACAAAAGATTGTAAAATTTATGCTAAATCAACCTGAACTAAAAAAAGCCTTTAACATACTAAATTCGACTTTTTTAGAACATTCAGCTGGACAAGGAGCATTTTTAATAGAGATTCTAAAGAAAAAAATGAAATTAGCAGAGAAGTTAAGCTCATCCAAAAAAGAATATGATGAAAAAGTTTTAATAGGGCTATCTTCAATTTATGGAATTGAGTTACTTGAAGATAATGTTGAAATGTTGGTTATGAATATGATTTTAGAATTTGATGAGGTTTATAAAAATGTGGTAAAAACGCATTTTGCTGACAAAACCAGTAGAGATGTTATTAAAAGTGCAAAAACAATAATTCAGGCTAATATGGTTCAAGGGGATGCATTAACAAAAGAAACTAGTACTGGTGATCCAATAATCTTTAGTGAATGGAAATTATTGCCTAAAAAGTATGGGGTAATAAAAGTAAAAAGAGAAGAAATTACGTTTGCATCTATATTTGATGAGAGTAAAAATAACGATTTGGCTTCTTCTCATGGTGTGGAAGAATATGATTTGTTTCAAAATGATTTTGAAACAAAAGAAAGAGAAGTAGAATTGATTAATTATTCCCCAGTTAAGATTACTAAAGTTTATCGTGAACTTCGAGATTCTTGATTAAACAAAAAAGCAGCAATTAGAATAATAATTCTAATTGCTGCTTTTGTTATAAACAGAAACTAATTATTTTTTGTCAGAACTGTTTTTCATGATACCATCAATCAAACCGTAATCGACTGCTTCGTCAGCAGTAAGATAATTGTCTCGTTCAGTATCACGGTTAACTCTTTCAAGGGGTTGACCGGAATTTTCGGCAAGTAATTCATTAATCATCTTACGAGCACGCAAAATTTCTTTTGCGGCGATTTCGATTTCAGTTTGTTGACCTTGAGCACCACCAGATGGTTGGTGAATCATGATTTGAGCATGTGGCAATGCAAAGCGCTTTCCTTTGGCACCAGATGAAGCCAAGACACTGGCCATTGATGCTGCCATCCCCATTACGATGGTTTGAACATCGGCGTGGATGAAGTTCATCGTATCGTAGATTGCCATTCCAGAAGTGATAACACCACCTGGTGAGTTGATGTACAAGTAGATATCTTTGTCAGAGTCTTGAGCATCCAAGAACAATAGTTGAGCAATAATTGCGTTAGCCATATCATCCTGGATTTCACCGGATAACATAATGATTCGGTCTTTTAGAAGACGTGAGTAAATGTCATATGCACGTTCACCTTGTGGTGAGTTTTCGATGACAGTTGGAACTAAATTCATATCCATACTCCTCCTTTGATAATTTCAAATTATATCAAGTTATAAAAGTCATTCTACATTAAAGGTCAATAAAGGTCAAAAACTTTGCTTGATGATAATTATGCGATTGATTCACGTGAGTATTTGTGTAAATCAACTTCTTTATTGTAGTTCATCTTGGTGTCTTCTGGGAAGTAGACGCCATACCAAAGAATGAAAGTGTAGATGGTAAAGATCTTTTGCATGCTGGATTTACCTTCCATGTGTTCTTTCAGGATGCGGTCTAATTCGTCCACATTAAAGAACTTTTGGGCAATATCGGAATGAAATGCTGTTTCGATTTTATCATGGTATTTGGGTTCTTTGATCCATTGTGCGATTGGGGATGGGAAACCTAGTTTTTCTTTGTCGGCAACGACCTTTGGTACTTGCGAGGAAGCCGCTTTTCGAAAGGCCACCTTAGTGATTGGATTGCCGTCTTTATCAAATGAAATTCGAGTTTTAGTTGGCATCGTTTTGGCGAATTCTGCTACGTCTTTGTCAACTAGTGGAGTTCGAACTTCAAGACTGTTAGCCATGCTCATCCGGTCAGCCTTTTGCAGGATATCAAAGGGTAACCAGGTGTTAATGTCAAAGTACTGTTCCTGCGTTACTTCGTCCCTGCCAGCCACTTCATCAAAGATATGCTTAGTGTACTGACCAGTATCGAAGTTAAGTGATTTATCTTTTAAGACGCGCTCACGATCGTGTTCGTCAAACACGTAGTTAACCCGATAGTATCGTTCATACAACGGTTGAGCACCACGGATTAAGAAACGACGACCGTGAAAACGTGGGAGTGATGAGGCGATTTTACCGAGAGCGGTTCTAACAAACTTTGGTACCATCTTTTGGTACTTCTCAAAGGTAAAAGCTTCAAGGTACGTATTGTATCCGCCAAAGAATTCATCAGCACCTTCACCGGATAATGAAACAATTAGGTCTTTTCTAGCACTATGTGACAGGTAGTAAAGTTGTGGAGCAGAAGGATTAGACAGTGGTTCGTCCATGTAGTACATCATAGTAGGAAGGAAATCGAAGTAATCCTCACCATCAATTGTGGTGGCCGTGTTCTTTTGTCCAATTTCTTTTGCAAACTTAGTTGACCATTTTAATTCACTGTACTTAGAACCGTTAAACCCAAGTGAAAATGATTGCATGGGTTTAATCTTAGCGGCTTCATTGAGCACATAACTGGAATCGACACCGCTTGAGAGAAAACTACCCAAAGGAACGTCAGACGCCATGTGCGCCTTAACACTGTCATCAACTAATCCTTCGATCTTTTTAGCGTCCCCATCAATGGTTTGCGAATTATCAATGTGATCGTAGTTGTACTTGTAGTATGTGTCAGTGGTAGTTTTACCATCTTTATAGATGAAATACTGTCCTGGCATCACCTTATAAACGTTTTTAAACATTGTTTCTGATGATGGGATGAATTCAAAACTTAAGTGAACTGGTAATAATTTGGTATTCAGTTCCTTTTTAAAATTAGGGTTTGCCAAAAAGGCTTTGATTTCGGATCCCCACATGAAGTTCGTTCCATCATCATAGTAGTAGAGTGGTTTGATACCAAAGTGGTCTCGAGCTCCGAAGACTTGGTGTTTCTTTGAATCGTAGATTGTAAATGCAAACATTCCGCGAAGCTTTGAAAGTAATTTTTTCGGACCCCATGCTTCGTATCCGCGAATTAAAACTTCTGAATCACAGTCAGTATCAAATTTTTGACCTACTGCAATTAATTCTTTTTGTAAATCTTTATAATTATAAATCTCACCATTAAAGGTTAAAACGTCGGTATCATTATCACCAAACATTGGTTGATGACCATTGGCTAAGTCAATGATTGATAAACGACGAAAACCCATTGAGATTTCATCATTTTGGAAGAAACCATCATCATCTGGTCCACGGTGTTTAATTCTTTTAGCCATGCTTTTGATAGTATCCTTCGGGATATTATTTTGGTTAATATAACCAGTAAATCCACACATAGTATCCTCTCCTTTTCAATTGCTTATTAAATTGATTATTTCTGCTAACCAAACTCCATTAACTATCTTAAGTTGTTCGCACACAAAAGGCTAGCTATGTATGGCTAGTCTCAATAAAATATTAATAAATTTGTCTATTTAACGGTTACATTATGGGTTACATTGCTTACAGAACAGCCCTTGTTAGCCGGAACTGTCTAATTAATTTTTAGACGAACGCTTAACCGTCATCCGCTTTAACGGAAACAAGATTCCAAGAATCAAGCCAATACTTAATGTAAATGAAAACATAATTATACCAATAATGGTTCCGACTTTCATCATTAAATCATGACTAAGCATGGCATCAAGATTGATAACACAACCAATTATAAAGATTACTACCCATAATATCGGAGATAAAATCTCGACCTTTTTCATTAAAGGTTTGTCTTGTGTAATGGTTTTCCAGTTCTTCTCATAGAGAATAATGATGCAAATGTCAATCACGAAGAGGGGGAGTAACCAAAGGTCACGTAAATTAAAGGGCAAAATAAATAATATTATCCCAATTACGAGTAAGACCAGCTCAAAAAAGTAAGCATACTTTGAGATATAACCATACCGTTTTATACGGATCATCTTTTGTCTAAAACTTAATTTTGGTTTGTGGTTATTTTCAGGGTTGTGACCGGTCAGGTTACTGACTGGAACTTGATAAAGGGTAGCAAGGTTGCTTATCGCATTTTGATCAGGTTTACTTCTACCATTTTCCCACGCTGAAATGGTTTTTCTTGAAACGTTAATTTTATTGGCAACTTCTGCTTGAGTTAATTGATTTTGTTTTCGATATTTTTTAAGGTTTGCGTTTAATTTCATATATAAGTTCCTACAGTTCGACTTAACCTCTATTATAACGGTAATGGTCAATTGAAAGAAATTAAAAGCAGTGAGCGAGACTCTCTCACTGCTTTATGCGCATGGACGGAATCGAACCGTCATCTCAAGAACCGGAATCTTACGTGCTATCCATTACACTACACGCGCAACACAATATTAAATATAGTAGATTAGAGGAAAAAACTCAAGATAATAATGGTTTTTAATTACAAATGGGGTTTGTTTTTGCTATACTATTTCTGGTAATGAATTTCGAATTCATTGTCACAATTTTATCGCTTGTAGCTTGTCATTTGGTGTTTTTAATCACTGACATGATTTGGCAAAAGTGTTAAGATGTGAATGTATTAAAATTTGATTATTCCAAAAGGAGGAAGCATATTATGACTACAAAAATTGGTCTTAATGGTTTCGGAAGAATTGGTCGTCTAGCATTCAGACGTATCCTTGAATTGAATTCAAGTGATATCGAAGTTGTAGCAATTAATGATTTAACTACCCCTTCAATGTTAGCTTACCTACTAAAATATGACTCAGTTCATGGTCGCTTTGACGGTGACGTTTCAGCTACTGAAGATGCAATTATCGTTAACGGTACTCGTATCCCAGTTTATGCAGAACGTGACGCAAAGAACATTCCTTGGGTTAAAAATGATGGTGTTGACTTCGTACTTGAATGTACCGGCTTCTACACATCAAAAGAAAAAGCACAAGCTCACCTTGACGCTGGTGCAAAGCGTGTCTTGATTTCAGCACCTGCTGGTCAAATGACTACTGTTGTTCCTGGTGTTAACATGGATGATTTGACTTCAGAAGACAAGATCGTTTCTGCTGGTTCATGTACCACTAGTTGTTTAGCACCTATGGCTTACTGGTTGAACAAAGACTTTGGCGTTAAGTTAGGTACTATGACTACTGTCCATGCTTACACTGCTTCACAAGCACTTCAAGATGGTCCACGTAGCGCTAAGTTACAAAACAACCGTGCCGCAGCTATTAACACTGTACCTCACTCAAGTGGTGCTGCTAAAGCTATCGGTTTGGTTATTCCAGAACTTGATGGTGTCCTTAAAGGTCACGCACAACGTGTTGCCGTAGCTGATGGTTCATTAACTGAATTAGTAGCTGTCTTAGACAAGAACGTCACTGCTGAAGAAGTTAACGATGCTATGAAGAGTCATGCAAACGATGCCTTTGGTTATGCTGATGACTACATGGTTTCAACCGACGTTATCGATGACTCACACGGATCAGTATTTGATCCAGGTCAAACTGAAATCACCCAAAGTGGTGACACTCAATTAGTTAAAACTGTTGCTTGGTACGATAACGAATGGGGCTTCACTTGCAACATGGTTCGTACCTTGTTGAAATTTGCTACTCTATAATTTTAGATTGCAACTTTGAAAAGGCGGAGGAGGGAAATCTCTTCCGTCTTTTCCTTTATAAAATATAACTAACACTGGAGGCAATCACGATGGCAAAAGTAATCGTTGATGATTTAGATGTTCAAGGTAAAAAAGTTCTGATGCGTGTTGATTTTAACGTTCCAATTAAGGACGGTAAAATTGGTGATGACAACAGAATCGTTGCTGCTCTTCCAACAATCAAGTATGTAATTGATCATGGTGGTAAAGCAATCTTATTCTCTCATTTAGGCAGAATTAAAACAGAAGATGATAAACCCGGTTTATCACTTCGCCCAGTTGCAGAAAAATTAGCTGAATTGCTTGGCAAACCAGTTACATTTGTTCCTGTTACTGAAGGTCCGCAGCTTGAAGAGGCAATTGACAACATGTCTGACGGCCAAGTCCTTTTGGTACAAAATACCCGTTATGAAGATGTTGTTAATGGTAAGAATGTTAAACGTGAATCTGGTAATGATCCTAAGTTAGGGGAATACTGGGCTTCACTTGGTGATGAATTCATTAATGATGCGTTTGGAACTGCTCATAGAGAACATGCTTCAAACGTTGGGATCGCTAAAGCAATGGAAAAGGCTGGTAAGCCAGTTGCTGCCGGATACTTGATGGAAAAAGAAATTAAGTTTTTAGGTAACGCTGTTGATAATCCAAAGCATCCATTTATCGCAATTCTTGGTGGTGCTAAAGTTTCCGACAAAATTGGTGTGATCGATCACTTGTTGGACAAGGCTGATAAGATTATTATCGGTGGTGGAATGACCTATACATTCTATGCCGCTAAGGGAATCCCAGTTGGTAATTCACTTGTTGAAAAAGATAAGATTGATGTTGCTAAAGATATCCTCAAAAAAGGTGGAGACAAGATCGTCTTACCTGTTGACTCAGTGGTAGCCGACAAGTTTTCAAATGATGCAAAGGCTGAAGTCGTTGATGGTGGAATTCCAGACGGCATGATGGGTCTTGACATTGGTCCTAAGAGTATTAAATTATTCGAAGACGTTTTAAAGGACGCCAAGACCGTTGTTTGGAACGGACCAATGGGTGTTTTTGAATTTCCTAAGTTTGCTAAGGGAACCTTGGCAATTGGTAAATTCTTGGGTACATTAACTGATGCTACTACCATCGTTGGTGGTGGAGACTCAACTGCTGCTGTTAAGGAATTAGGTGTGGCTGATAAGCTTACCCATATCTCAACTGGTGGGGGAGCTTCGCTTGAATATCTTGAAGGTAAAACCCTTCCAGGGATTGCATCAATTTCTGATAAAAAGTAATTTAAAAGTCATCGATTTTAATCGGTGACTTTTTTGTTTGTATCAATTTTCTAGCTTATTGCTTCTCTTTCGGCTAAAATATAGGTAAAGATGAATTATGAGAGGAGAAGTATCATGCGTATTCCCTTTATTGGTGGGAACTGGAAAATGAACTTGTCTTTAGATGAAGCAGTTCAATTTGTGATTGATATCAAAGATAAAATACCAGATCCTAAAAACGTTGAAACAGCTCTTGCAGCTTCACCGTTATTTCTTGAATCAATGCTTAAAGCCAATGGATCGAGTCCATTGCACGTAACAGCTGAAAATTGCTTTTACAAAAATGAGGGTGCTTATACTGGAGAAGTTAGTCCTAAAGCTCTCAGTCAGATGGGAATCCCGTACGTGATCGTTGGTCATTCTGAAAGACGTCGTTACTTTAACGAGACTAATGACATCATTAATAAGAAGGTTCATGCGGTTTTAAATAACAATATGAAGCCGATATTATGTTGTGATGAAACGATGGGACGACTTGAGACTGGTGATCGAATCCACTGGGTAGTTAACCAGGTTACCGCTGGTTTGAAGGGCGTTTCCGAAAAAGACGCTTTAAAGGTCGTTATTGCCTATGAACCAAGTTGGGCAATCGGGACCGGTCATAGTGCTTCAACTACCGAAGCGGAAGAGGGATGTTACCTAATTAGACAAACTTTAGCTGACATTTACTCGGATGATATTGCTAACCAGATTCGAATCTTATATGGTGGAAGTGTGGACCCAAATAACATCATCTCGCTTATGAAACAAATTGATATTGACGGGATTTTAGCCGGTAAAAGTAGTCTTGAACCAAAGGAATTTTTGGAGCTTGCGAATTACCAAGATTTGCAAAATAATTAGTTATTATGATTGCAAGTTAAAGCCTAAACTAATAGAATTAAGTTGACCTTTAAATATAGGTAACAAATTCACTAAGGAGAGATAACATGTCAATTATTTCTGATATTTATGCTCGCGAAGTATTGGATTCACGTGGAAATCCAACTGTTGAAGCTGAAGTTTACACAGAAGACGGTGCAATGGGCCGTGGAATCGTCCCATCTGGTGCCTCAACTGGTGAACACGAAGCCGTAGAACTTCGTGACGGAGACAAAAATAGATATATGGGCAAAGGTGTTACTAAGGCTGTTAGCAACGTTAACAACATTATTGCCAAACAAATCGTTGGTTTCGATGTAACTGATCAATTAGGTATTGACCAAGCTATGATCAAACTTGATGGCACTCCAAATAAGGCTAAGTTAGGTGCTAACGCAATCTTAGCCGTTTCAATTGCTGCTGCTAGAGCTGCAGCTGATGAACTTGGCGTTCCATTATATAACTACTTAGGTGGTTTCGATGCACATGTTCTTCCAACTCCAATGATGAACGTTATCAATGGTGGTAAGCATGCTAACAACAAGGTTGATTTCCAAGAATTCATGATTATGCCAATTGGTGCAAAATCATTTAGAGAAGCTGTTCGAATGGGATCAGAAACATTCCATAACTTGAAAGCAATCTTAGCAGAACGTGGATACTCAACTGCTGTTGGTGATGAAGGTGGATTTGCACCTGATTTGAAGAATAACGAAGAGCCATTTGAAATCTTAGTTGAAGCAATCAAGCGTGCTGGATACAAGCCAGGTAAGGACATTTCAATTGCCTTTGACTGTGCCGCTTCAGAATTCTACAATGCTGACACTAAGAAGTACAACTTGGTTGGTGACGGTAAATCATACAATGCTGATGAATTCATCACTTTGCTTGACAGCATCGTTGAAAAATACCCAATCATTTCAATCGAAGACCCACTAGATGAAAACGAATGGGAAGATTGGCAAATGGCAACTAAGCGCTTAGGTAAGAAAGTTCAAATCGTTGGTGATGATTTGTTCGTTACTAACACTGAGTACTTATCAAAGGGTATTAAGATGAACGTTGCTAACTCAATCTTGATTAAGCTTAACCAAATCGGTACTTTAACTGAAACTGTTAATGCCGTTAACATGGCTAAGGAAGCTAGTTACACTGCAATTATTTCTCACCGTTCTGGTGAAACTGAAGATACCACTATTTCAGACTTAGTTGTTGCTTTAAACACTGGTCAAATCAAGACTGGTTCAATGAGTCGTGGTGAAAGAATTGCTAAGTACAATCAATTGATGAGAATTGAAGATCAATTAGGATCAGTTGCTGTGTACAAGGGAATTAACTCATTCTACAACTTGAGTCCAGAAGCAAAAGAAGCAATCATCAAAAAATAATTGATTTAAAAACACCTTCGTTATGAAGGTGTTTTTTTATACATAAATTTCGTGAGTTCGTAAACCTTCCTCGTATTTAATCACAGAAAGAGGAGGAGAAACATGAATATTACAAAACAATTTTCATTATTTTTAGCATTAATTGCAATTACAGTTGGATTATCATTGAGGATTTTTACTCCAAATGTGAGGGCAAGCGAATACACCATTACTGCTCATAAACATTGGGTAAATAAGGACGGAGAAAAGGATTCATCGTATGCCTTTGACATTGCCAGAGTGAACGTCAAAAATCGAGCTGATATCAAGGCGCCACTAATTCCTGGGTTTCATTTAGATAAAAGTATTCCACCAATCTATGTGGGAAGTGACGTGGTCGTTTTTAACTACAATAAAGACGAAGATTTGCCGATTCCGTCACCTCACATTCCGATTAAACCAATTCCAAGTAACGATCATCCAGATTCTGGTGGAACAGTTCCATCCAATGATCATAAGCACGATCGTCCAGTTGAACCGGCTGATAATCGTAAACCAATCGTACCAGCTGAACCGACCAAAAAACCCGCTCATTCTCAAGATCTGCCAGATAAACGACCTCATGAATCAGGTAGAATCGCCCCAGATAAAAAAATAGTTGGTAATCACAGTGAGCCAATGGCAAAACGTATCAGTCAGAGTAGTAAGAAGCAGAAAGATCAGTATGAACCCACGAAGAAGGTACTTGAAAATGGGATGAATCCAATGTTATTACGTGGTAAAAAAAGATCTGGGCGTCATCCTGTTCAAATGCCAAATGAAAACGGAATGAGCAAGTATAATCGACGTAATTTCACTCATCACGCTCCGTACCTAGATGCGAACCACGATTCAATTGCAACGGTTCACGTGAGAAGAAGTAAACATGGGGTAAACAGAACCCATACGAATCGCCAACCTACTAAAAGGTTACCTCAAACCGGGGAACGCACCAGCGAACTTCTTTCACTGATTGGAATGGTAATTTTGCTGTTCAGTTCGATTTTGTTTATTAGGACCAATCGAACTGAGAAATAATGATGGACTGGAAATAACTCCTAGTTTATGCTAAACTAATTAAAGTATTGATAAGCCTGTTTAGCTGATGGGTAGGAGGCATTTTTTTGAATAATCTTTTGATGATATTATTATGGATCGTTAGTATTCTCATTATTGGTGCAGTTTTAATGCAACCTTCTAAAAATAATGATGCAATGTCATCACTCTCTGGTGGTGCAAACGATTCTTCCTCTGAGTCCAAGCCGAGGGGCTTTGAGGCATTTATGCAAAAAGTGACTGTGGTACTAGGAATCTTTTTCTTTGGTATCGCATTAATTCTAATGTGGATTTCATCACATTAATAAAAAACCTCCTGTTAAACAGGGGGTTTTTGCATTTAAAGCGGATTACTAGCGTTTATTAAAGAATGAGATTTATAATTGACGTATAAGTCAATTGGATTGTAGAGGAAAATATATTGCAAGATAATAAGTTAAAAAATGAAATTGAGCAGGAGTTACAATCACATCCTGATCAAAGTTATAGTGTCGAAAAATTAGCTGATGATTTGAATTATCATGGATCATCAGCTTTCAAATTAATCGTTTCAGAGCTCGCTTCACTGGAACGAGACCGTGCCGTTGTGGTTACTGAAAACGGTGATTTTAAGGTTAATCCAAGTGAGTTGAAGCTAGAGGGGATTTTCCACTCTAATCCAAAGGGATTTGGCTTTGTTAGATATGATGATGAATTACCGGATGCCTTTATCGCACCTGATGAAACGATGCATGCGATGAACCTGGATAAGGTTGAGATTCAGATTACTAAGCCAGGTGAAAAAGATTCTGATCGGGGTCCACAAGCTAAAGTGGTTAGTATTTTAGAACATCATTACACTCATGTGGTTGGTGAATTTCGTAAGACTGATGATGATCATGGTTATCTTGGTCAGGTTGTTTTAAAAGACAAAAAATTAGCAGGATTCAAGTTCTACGTGGTAGATGCTGGTCTTCATCCTACTCCAGGAGAAGTGGTTACTGCTGATATTACGGAATATCCAAGTAACGAGCATCCAGATTACATGGTTGGAATTGTGAAACAAGTAATTGGAAGTGTTGATGACCCTGGAATTGATATTTTACAGGTTGTCTATGCTCATGATGTTCCTTCCCAATTTCCAGAAGATGTTCTAGAAGAAGCAGATGCTATTCCGGACCATGTTTTGCCTGAAGAAACCAAAGGACGAGAAGATATTACCGATCAGACGTTAGTTACCATTGATGGAGAATCATCCAAAGATTTGGATGATGCCGTCACGGCATGGAAGTTACCAAATGGCAATTATCATTTAGGGGTCCACATCGCTGACGTTAGTCACTACGTTAAACAAGGAACACTACTTGATCGTGAGGCGTATAAACGTGGAACCTCAGTTTATTTAACCGACCGAGTTATTCCAATGCTGCCTCGCCGTCTATCAAACGGGATTTGTTCGTTAAACGAGGGACAATTACGGTTATGTTTAAGCTGTGATATGGAAATTAATCCCCAAGGGAAAGTTGTCAAAAAGCGGATTCATCCGAGTGTTATGAAGTCGAAAGCTCGAATGACATATACAGCTGTCAATAATATTCTTGAATCACATGATAAGAAGACGAGAGAAGAATACCATGATTTAGTACCAATGTTTGAAACCATGGCTGAGTTACACCGAATTTTATACAAGCAAAGAAAGCGTCGTGGGGCGATCGACTTTGATGATGACGAAGCAGAAATTATCATGAACAAAGAAGGTAAACCCGTTGATATTAAACTTAGAACGAGAGGTTTAGCCGAACGAATGATTGAATCATTCATGTTGGCTGCAAACGAAACTGTTGCTGAAACTTACTATCGACTTAAAGTTCCGTTCATTTATCGTGTCCATGAGACGCCAGATCCAACGCGAGTTAAGGACTTCTTTGAATTCCTAACTGCCTTTGGAATTGAAGTAAAAGCTGACCCCGATCATTTAACTCCCAAGACTTTACAGAACATTTTAAGTAAAGTACACGGACTTCCTGAAGAAACAATGGTATCAGTAATGATGCTTAGAAGTTTACAACAGGCCAAATATAGTGATAAGTGTGTGGGACACTTTGGATTAGGTGCCAAATACTACACCCATTTCACTTCACCAATTCGACGTTATCCTGATTTGTTTGTCCATCGTTTAGTTCATTATTATGAAGATAATGGGATTAATGATGTTACCAAGCAAACCTATGCTGACCAGGTTGGAGAAGTTGCGGTTCACTGTTCAGAAACTGAGCGTCGCGGTGTTGACACCGAAAGAGACGTTGATTCGATGATGAAGGCTGAGTATATGACTCAACATATTGGTGAGGAATACGATGCCGTTGTATCTTCAGTGATGAAGTTCGGAATGTTCGTTGAACTTCCAAACACCGTTGAAGGTCTTATTCATATCAGCAAGATGAATGATGATTACTATGAGTACGTTGAAAAGTACTTGGCGCTTGTTGGTAGAAATACCAGAAGAACTTATAAGATTGGACAAACGTTACGGGTTAAATGTGTTGCGGCCGACGTTGATCAGATGACCGTTGACTTTGAGATCGTTAAACCAGAAGATGCTCCATTGAGTGAACTTCTCCCAAAACAGGAACATAAAAATGATAAGCACCATCACAGTGGCAAACATTCTGATGGGAAAAATCGTCGTCAGAGTTATAAGAATCAAGATCGTAGAAAGAACGGTAAAAAAGGTCATTCGTTTAAAATCAGAACCAAACCATCTAATAGTCGCAAAAAATAGGGGATGGGAACATGGCTAGAAAAAAGCATCAACCAACTGAAAAGAACGTAATGGCAACTAACCGAAAGGCCCGACATGATTACTTTATTTCTGATACTTATGAAGCTGGCATCTCACTAACGGGAACTGAGATTAAATCAGTTAGAGAACGCCGTATGAATCTAAAGGACGGATTCGTGCAGGTGAGAAACGGACAAGCTTATTTGATGAATGTCCACATCAGTGAGTATGCGCAAGGAAACCAGTTTAATCATGATCCATTGCGTAATCGAAAGTTGTTGTTGCATAAAAAAGAGATCAAAAAACTTGGTGAAGCGACTTTGACTAAGGGAATTACCATTGTTCCCTTAAAAGTTTATTTAAAACATGGCTACGCTAAGGTGCTGATTGGGGTTGCTAAGGGGAAGCGTGAATATGATAAACGTGAAACCATAAAGCAACGTGATACCCAACGGCAAATTGATCGTGTTATGAAACATTATTAATTAAAAGAGAGTGCTATTGCACTCTCTTTTTGCTTGCCTAAAAATTCACATTTTATGGTAGAATGAATTGGAGGTGTTAATAGTGAAACCGTTTATTCATAACGACTGGTGGCCAATTTTGGAACCAGAATTTGAGAAACCATATTATCAAAAGTTAAGGCGTTTTTTGGTTGAAGAGTATAATAACAAGACGATTTATCCAGAAATGCACCATATTTTTCAGGCATTTGAGTGGACTCCCTTTAGTAAGGTGAAAGTCGTTATTCTGGGACAAGATCCATATCATGGTCCTAATCAAGCCAATGGTCTTAGCTTTTCGGTAATGCCAGGCGTAGCTGTTCCACCATCTTTAAAGAATATTTATAAGGAATTACAAAGTGATTTGGGCATTAAACCAGTTAATCACGGTTATCTAAAAAGTTGGGCTGAACAAGGGGTATTGTTATTAAACTCCGTTTTGACCGTTCAAGATGGAGTGGCTTTTTCTCATCGTGGCAAAGGATGGGAAAGACTCACTGATTATGCTATTGAACAATTGTCAAAGCGTCCTGAACCGGTTGTCTTCATCCTATGGGGAAGGGCTGCTAGGGATAAGATTAAGTTGATTAATACTGACGCTAATATTGTGATTCAGTCGGCTCATCCAAGTCCCCTTTCTGCGAATCGAGGCTTTTTTGGCTCAAAACCGTTTTCAAAGACGAATGAAGCACTAAAAGCCATGGGTGAGACGCCGATTAACTGGAAATTACCAGAACACGTCACTGCCACTAATAAGGAGAGTTAATTATGGACCTTTTTGATAGTTTGAAAGCAAAGATTAACGATAAAAACATTAAGTTAGTATTCCCTGAAGGGGAAGATCCAAGAATTATTGAAGCAACTAGTCGGCTTAAAAAAGATAATTTGGTTGAACCAACGTTATTGGGTGATCCCCACAAAATCAAACAAGTTGCTAAAGAAAACGGAAATGATTTGGACGGAATTACCATCATTGATATCCAAAACGTTGATTCTGACACGTTCAACGAGATGGTTAGATCACTTGTTGCACGGCGTAATGGCAAAACGGATGAAAAAACAGCTCAGCAATGGTTGAAAGATCCGAATTATTTTGGCACGATGATGGTATACATGGGAATCGTTGACGGAATGGTGTCCGGTGCGGCTCACCCAACTGGTGATACGGTTCGTCCTGCACTTCAGATTATTAAAACTAAACCAGGTGTGAAGTTGATTAGTGGTGCTTTTGTCATGCAAAAGGGTGACACACGTTACTTGTTTGCAGATTGTGCCATTAACATTGAACTTGATGATCAACAACTTGGTGAAGTTGCCGTTGAAAGTGCACATACAGCCCGGTTGTTTGATATCGATCCCAAAGTTGCCTTACTTAGTTTTTCAACCAAGGGTTCAGCTAAGGGACCAGAAGTCGATAAAGTTCAAAGTGCAACCAAGATTGCCCAAAAGTTAGATCCAGATACTCCAATTGATGGGGAACTCCAATTTGATGCTGCGGTTGTTCCCGCGGTTGCAAAGAGTAAGGCACCTGGTTCAAACGTTGCTGGTCAGGCAACTGTTTTTGTCTTTCCAGAGCTTCAGTCAGGAAACATTGGTTACAAGATTGCCCAACGTTTAGGTGGATTTGAAGCCATTGGTCCAATTCTTCAGGGATTGAATCAACCAGTTTCTGATTTGTCGAGGGGATGCAATGCTGAAGATGTTTACAAGGTAGCCATTATCACGGCTACTCAAGCACTTTAATTTGAGGCGATTGAATTGATTAAATTTAAGGTTGATAGTCCCGATCAAACTGAAAAATTAGGCGAAGAACTCGCCCCGGATTTAAAAGCTGGAGACGTTATTTTACTCGATGGCGACCTTGGTGCGGGAAAGACTACCTTCACAAAAGGACTTGGGAAAGGTCTCGGAATTAAGCGAAACATCAAAAGTCCGACTTTTACCATTATTCGGGAATACAAAAATGGACGGTTGCCCCTTTATCACATGGACGTTTATCGTCTTGAAGAGGGAGGAGCCGGCGAATTAGGTCTGAATGAATATTTTAACGGTGATGGAGTCAGCGTCGTTGAATGGTCCAAATTTGCGGAGGACGAACTTCCCGACCAGTATTTGAGAATCAGATTTACTAGAAATGATGATCTGGGGGATAACGATCGGACAATTGAAATGACTGCTAAGGGACAACATTTTGATTCGATTTTAAAGTCAGGAGACTTAGTGCTTGGCAAAGGATAATGAAGAAATTACGATTCGTGCTGCTAAATCGGACGATTCCGAAGCACTAATCGAGCTAATGAAACGATTAAGTCAAGAATCTAGTAACTTTACGACGGATGTTCAGATTGATCAATTGACCGCTGAAACCGAAGCAGATGCCATTGACGCGGTGAATGCCACTGGGACTAACATCATTTTAGTGGCAGTTGCTGGGACGAAATTAATTGGAGTCTTGAGTGTTAGTCAGGTTGACGAGACTGCCGGGGAACTTGGTGTCGCCGTTTTAGCTGATTATCAGGACATTGGACTTGGAACCCATCTGATTCAGGAAGCCATTGACTGGGTGGGCGCTTTTAGTCACCTTAATGAATTGCGATTAACAGTCTTAAAGTCCAATGTAGGGGCTTTTCGATTGTACAAAAAATTAGGATTTATCACTAGTGATCAAAACGATCATGTTATTGAAATGAAAATGAACGTAAAAAAAGGCTGAGAAAATATCTCAGTCTTTTTATATTAACTTAACGAACGGTTTAACGGCATTTTTACCAAACTGCTGGTATTCATAAATTAAGATGTTAGCACACGCTAAGCTGTCATCTAACGCATTATGATGGTGTTTTAATTCGATCCCTAAGTTCTCACTAACCGTGTTCAACTTATGGTTAACAAATCCAGGGTAAAACTTTTTGGAAGTCTTAACGGTATCAAGAGTCTGATAGTGTGGTTTTGATAAACCATACCTTTCCAGACTCTTTTTTAATACACTATTATCAAAATTATTGTTGTGGGCAATCACCAGCTTATTTCTATCAAAGAGGGGGCTAATTTGATCCCACACCTCTGGAAAGGTTGGTGAGTCAATTACATCTTTTTCATGAATACCATGAACATTGATATTGCGCCAGTTAAACTCACATTCGGGGTTAATTAATGAGTAAAACTCATCAACGACTTCGTTATTTCTTACTACCGTTAATGCGACCGAACAAGCGCTGGCCCGTTGGCCCGCAGCAGTTTCAAAGTCAATTGCCGCAAAATTCATTTAACAATTCTCCTCTAATCAATCTTAAGTCCATCAGTAATTAATTGGATCGGAGCATGATCTGAGCCGGTTACCTCACCAAGAATGTTTGACTCGGCAACGTCATCTTGAATTGAGTTAGAAACCAAGAAATAATCCATTCTCCAACCACGATTTTGGGCTCGCTCGTCGTAACGGTAACTCCACCAAGTATAGGCACCACTTTGGTAAGGGTGAAGTGCTCTAAAGGTATCTACAAATCCAGAAGCTAATAATCGACCAAAATCGTCACGTTCCTGTTGGGTGTATCCAGCCTTGTGGTGATCTTCTTCTGGGTCATCGATGTCAATTGGTTGATAAGCAACGCTCATATCGCCGCCAATCACGACCGGCTTTCTTTCAGCAAGTTTACTTACAAAGGTAATAAATTTTTGGTCCCAATCAAGACGGTAGTCGAGTCTTTGCAGCTCTTCGCCTGAATTGGGTACGTAGGTATTAATTAAATAAAAGTCAGGATATTCGAGTGTCAAACAACGGCCCTCGGTGTCAGTATCGCTTCCATCAACACCATAAAACACGTTATCAGCTTTATGCTTTGTGAAAGTAGTTACGCCTGAGTAGCCGGGGCGTTCCGCTGAGTCCCAGTATTGGTAATAGTCACCTGGTACTTCTAAAGCAATATCATTTTCGTGAACTCGAGTTTCTTGAACATTAAAAAAGTCAGCATCAGTTTCATTAAAAAATTCGTAAAAATTCTTTTTAACTGCTGAACGTAAACCATTTACGTTCCATGAGATAAAATTCATTGTATCCCCTCCTTTAATGCCAGTATAGCACGATCAGAAGTGTTTAAATAATGATAACGTGCTAGAATGTAATATGGATAATTAGAAAGGAAAATGACGAATGACTGAAGATTTAACAAAAAAATTCAAGGATATTAAAATTTTAAAAGATGAACCACTTTCCAAGTATTCTTGGACTAAAACTGGTGGGAAAGCTGATTTTCTTGCATTTCCTTCATCATTTAAAGAAACCGAAGAATTATTAAATTATACAAATGAAATTAAAATGCCACTTACTGTGCTGGGAAATGCCAGTAATCTAATCGTACGAGATGGTGGAATTCGTGGGTTAACCATGATTTTGACCCAAATGAATAACATTAGAACTGAAGACCATCGGGTAATTGCCGAGGCTGGGGCTGCTTACATTGATGCAACTAAGGCTGCTCAAAAAGCCGGTTTGACTGGATTAGAATTTGCTGCTGGGATTCCTGGCAGTGTCGGTGGCGGAGTGTTTATGAATGCCGGTGCTTATGGGGGAGAGACCCAGTATGCACTTGAATCAGCCACGGTTTTGACGCGTAAGGGTGAGATTATTGTTTTAAACAACGACCAGTTAGACTTTGGTTATCGTCATAGTAGTATTCAAGACTATGGGGACGTTGTTTTGGAAGCGACCTTTAAACTTGAACCCGGGAATAAACGTGAGATTCAAAACGAGATGGATCATTTGAACTACCTGAGAAGATCAAAGCAACCCTTAGAATGGCCTTCATGTGGGAGTGTTTTCAAGCGTCCTAAAGGATACTTTGCCGGAAAGCTGATCCACGATGCTGGACTACAGGGATATCGCTCTGGCGGAGCTGAAGTGTCAAAAAAACACGCCGGATTTATCATTAACGTTGGTGGTGCCACCGCTACTGATTATTTGAATGTGATTAAGCACGTTCAGGAAACTGTGTATAAAGATAATGGGGTTCACCTTGAGACTGAGGTTCGAATTATTGGTGAGCCAAAATAGGAGGAAACATAGCTTATGGTAATAGTTGAAGCAGTCATCACATTAATAGTTTTAGTCCTGCTTTCTAGCATTATCTCTCACTATGTCACTAAGATTCCAGTTAGTTTGATTCAAATTTTGCTTGGTTTAGGATTAGCATTATTCTTTAAATTCAAAATTGATTTAAACACGGACTGGTTTTTATTGCTGTTCATCGCACCATTGCTATTTAATGATGGTCGTGACTTTCCAAAACGAGAACTTTGGGAATTACGTGGTCCCATTTTTGAAAATGCCATCTGGTTGGTGTTCATTACAACCATTATTGGCGGTTATTTCGTTAATTTGCTGGTACCATCAATGCCACTGGCAGCCTGTTTTGCTCTAATTGCGATTTTGTCTCCAACCGATCCAATTGCCGTTCAGTCCATCTCAAAGCGTGTTCATCTTCCAAGTAATATTTTGCATCTAGTATCAGGTGAGAGCTTGATTAACGATGCTAGTGGACTAATTGCGTTTAAATATGCGATTGCTGCAGTTGTCACCGGTTACTTTTCTTTGGAACACGCTGCGGTTGATTTTGTTTATACCGCACTAGTGGGTTTGATCATTGGAATTGTTGGAATGTCTTTAATTATTGTTCTTCGTAATTTGTTATTAAAGGTACACTTCAATGACGTGATTTTTAACGTCGTCCTGCACATCTTGACACCGTTTATTATTTATGTAATTGCTGAAGATCTTCTTCATGCTTCGGGAGTTATTGCGGTGGTTGCCGCTGGGATTATTGATCACTTACAGACTAACGTTACCAATACCAAGTCACCAGAAGTCAACTTGTTGACCAATCGTACTTGGGATGTCATTGTTTACTGTTTAAACGGGATTGTGTTTTTAATCTTAGGTATTGAATTACCGGTTGCTACTAGGGTGGTCATCAATGGATCGGAATATCGAACTTTAGCTTCGTTTGGGATTGCTTTTGCCGTTTGGGTGGCTCTTTTGGTAATTCGAGTGGTCTGGATTTTAGGATACGAATTCTTTTCGTACTACATTACTAAACGGTCCAATAAGAAGCCCAGTTTGTCGGTTGCGCTATTGGCTGGAATTTCCGGGGTTCGTGGTGCCATTACCATGGCAGGAATTCTTTCGGTTCCCGCATTCTTATCGAATGGAAAGGAGTTTCCCGACCGTTCTTTGATGCTTTTTATTGCCGCAATGGTTATCGTGATCAGTTTAGTTGCGGCTACCATTATCTTGCCAATCATTTCCCCAGATGCTAGTTCACTTCAGACCCGAGCCTCATTGATTGATAAGGATGAAGATGATGATGAGACGGAAGATGAAGAAGATGAGCAGGAGGGCTATATTTCGGAAGATGCCGCTCGGATTTACATCGTAAAGAGTGCCATTGTCAGTCTTGAAAATAATAAGACCAATGATAATGAACGAGCGGTATATGATATTGTTTTGGATTATCAGGTTGAGTTACGAAAACTTTTAAGAAAGACGAGAGACGATAGTGCAGAAAGTACGTCTCTCAATGAAGAACTTAGTTTGAGACGAGTTGCTTTAAAAGGAAAACGTGACGCGGTTAAAGATTTGTATCGTGAACAACAAATCTCAAAAGATACTTACTGGATTGCAAATCGAAGGATTAATCGTGAGGAACGTCGAATGTTTGCAAATGGTTACGACGGCTATCGCAAAAATCACTGGTACTATCCGGGATGGTTTTCATCGATTCTTCATTCCATTAAAACCTGGCAGGTAAGTGAATCAGAAAGTAAAAAGACCAAGAGTGAATTACGCCTTGTTACGATTGTTGGTGATCAGGCCGCCATTGATGCTATTTCAGACTTTTTAAGTCGAAGCGATATTAATGGTCAGGACTTTGACTCACAAATTGTTCACTTTATTGTCACTTTCTATCAGAGTCAGATTGAACGGGCCAATTCATACGATGATCCCGACGAAGATGATGAAGTCTTTGAGTATCAGTTATTAAGATTGCGGTCGGTTGCACTGGAAGCAGAACGTCGCGCTGTGGAACAATTGATTAATAATAAAAAAGTTAGTCACGCGATGGGGCTTCACTTGCGTCAGGACATTAATTATAAGGAAACGCTAATGCTGAGTGATAACTAAAGAATCCTCCACTTATTGATAAGTGGGGGATTTTATATTATTCCTTATTATTACTGATAATGGAATAAATCCAGTAGATCATTAACTGTAGAACGGTCATCAAAAATACGAATACGACCATGTGCATATTCCACATGTTTAAAAATGGTCGAATGTACATCCTCGGTGAAAGGATGAGGTAAATTGTGTGGACTCGCATAAACCGTCCAATGAATAGTCCGATGGAACTTGCAACCGTTAGAATCACAATTGTAACGAAGTTAGAAAAATTACCGGATAAATGAATTTTAACGTCAATGGCCTTAGCAACGTGGACTAAACTCCAGAAACCGATAAAGGCACAGCTTAATGCACTGATCATCAAGCATGTGTATAAAAACCAGACGTGCGGATCAAGTCGAAGTAACCCATTGGCTTCATCAGGATGTAGCCAAGCGAGATGAAGTAGGTCGGTCAGAATGTAGGGTGAATTAGGATAGAACAATAACCACAGAAGTGATAGGATCCAGAACACGAAACTATTTTGGTGTGGTTTGTTACCGATGTGGAAACTAAGTTCAATTGGGATGTATCCTAAAAGGGTGTTGAGCGCTAAAAAACCGAAGCGTGTATCACGTAGAAACATGAATAAAAGCACGATCCACCCGATGAAAAATATTCTAACTTGCCATCTTTTATTTTGTGACATTATAATTTGACCCCTTTTCTTCTATATATAAATTAAACCCCAAATTAGCAAAAAAAACTAGAAATTTAACCATAGAATTTAATTTTTTTAACATTTGGAATTAGTTAACTGCCTTTATTTCAGCAATAATTCAGTGATATAATAATATACAAATTGGAGGTCGTTCTATGGGGATTGATTGGAGTAGCTTATTTACATTACATAACCTAAGCAACTTAATTGATATATTGGTTGTCTGGCTCGTGATATACGAGTTAATCATGCTTCTTCGTGGCACTCGGGCAGTGCAACTTTTTCGCGGCATTATTGTAATTATTATCGCTAAAATTGCCAGTTGGTATTTAGGACTGACGATGGTATCTTGGATTCTGGATCAAATTATCAATTGGGGAGTTATTGGATGCATTATCATCTTCCAACCTGAAATTAGACGCGGACTTGAAAAATTAGGACGCGGCTCACTCTTTAGAGCAACCCAGAATCAGGATGAAAAAGCCAAAAAAATGATTAATGCTTTAGATGGAGCAATTCAATACATGTCTAAGCGTCGAATTGGAGCGTTAATCACCATTCAAATGCATACCGGGCTAGAAGAATACATTGAGACCGGGATTAAGCTTGATGCTGACATTTCAAGTCAGTTATTAATTAACATTTTTATTCCCAATACGCCTCTTCATGACGGAGCGGTCATCATTAAGGATGATAAGATTGCTGCAGCGGCTGCCTACTTACCGTTATCGCAGAGTAATTTGATCCCTAAGGAATTGGGAACTCGTCATCGTGCTGCCGTTGGAATCTCGGAAGTTTCCGATGCTTTAACGATTGTTATCTCAGAAGAAACGGGAGAAGTTTCAATCACTAGAAACAATGAGCTTCTTCGTGGGATGACTCAGGAGGATTACCTGAAATACCTGAGAAGTCAGTTGATTCCTCGTGATCGACAGGAGCAACATCCAACGATTGTGACTCGTGCGATTAGTTTCTTTCAGAAGCATTTCGGAGGTGACAAGTAGCCATGAAAAAATCTTTTCGGAGTAAATTATTCTATGCTATCTTGGCACTAGTCTTTACAATTGCACTGTTTTTCTATGTTCATGATGGCAAAAATGATATGGGTCTCACTAACAGTACCAGTAATTCGACTAAAAGCACCCAGATGGCAGCTAATAAAACCAAGACACTGTCAGTTCCATTACAGCTCAACGTAAACTCAGACAAGTATTTTGTAATTGGCTATCCAGAAAAAGTTAACGTCCAGTTGTCAGGGCCGTCGGCGTTAGTCACTACAACCGCTAATACCCAGAACTTTAAGGTGTACGCTAACCTTAGTAATTTGGGGCCCGGAGAACACATCGTCAAATTACAACAGCAGGGTCTAAATTCTGACATTAAGAGTAAGATTAAACCTGCTCGCATTAAAGTTAACATTCAACCACGTCGGACCGTTAAGTTCCCCGTAAAAGCTGTCTACGACAAGAAAAACATTGCTTCTGGTTATAAGGCCGGAAAGCCGTCGTTAGACGTCAGTTCTGCAAAAGTGACTGGACCGAGTGATCAAATTAATCGAATTGATTCAGTAGTTGCTAAAACTAACTTGAAGCCTAACACCAAGCGTGATATAAAACAGGATGCGGTGATTGAGGCTTTAGACAAAAAAGGAAAGACCATCAACGTTATTATTACCCCATCAACAAGTTCGGTTGATTTACCGGTTTCAGCAGGTGATAATAAGAGGGTACCAGTCAAGGTTAATTTAGTTAATAAGCAGGCAAGTAAGACCTATGACGTTAAGTGTGATCCATCTGATGTGTTATTGTTAGGTGATAAAGACACGATTGATGGGATTAATTCGGTTAATGCCGACGTTGATGTCGAAAACATGTCTGGTGATAATACTAAGACGGTTTCACTTGATGCGGGTAACTCCAAAGTAAGTGGCTTGGATCCGGAAACGGTTAAAGTACAGATTAACGCAAAGAATAAGTAATAAAGTGAGGACTATATATGAAATATTTTGGAACAGATGGAATTAGAGGAGTTGCGAATAAAGACTTAACCCCAGAATTGGCTTTTCGGGCTGGTCGTGCAGGTGGTTATGCTCTGACTAAGCACAGTGTTCAAGATCATCAGCCACGTGTCTTGGTATCAAGAGATACACGAATTTCTGGACAGATGTTGGAAGATGCTTTGGTAGCTGGAATGTTGTCCGTTGGAATTGAGGTGGTTCAACTCGGAGTTGTCACTACCCCCGGAGTAGCATACTTGGTTAGAGATCAAAGTGCTGATGCCGGAGTTATGATTACGGCTTCACATAATCCCGCTGAGTTCAATGGAATTAAATTCTTTGGCGGTGACGGATATAAATTGTCCGATGACATCGAGGCTGACATCGAGAAGATTCTTGAAAGTGATACTGATGACTTACCACGTCCCTCAGCAAAGGGATTAGGCACTTCAGCAGAGTACACCGAAGCATCTCAAAAGTATCTTCACTTTCTGTCCCAAACGATTCCAGATGAATTAAGTGGGATTAAGGTATCAGTTGATGCCGCAAATGGTGCTACCAGCAACTTGGTTCCCCGCCTCTATGCTGACCTTGGTCTTGATTTTAAAACAATGGCAACCTCACCTAATGGACTAAACATTAATGATAACGTCGGTTCCACTCACCCAGAGCAATTGCAAAAAATGGTTGTTGAAAATGGTTCCCAGTTAGGAATTGCCTTTGATGGTGATGGTGATCGGTGCATTGCTGTCGATGAAAAGGGAAACATCGTTGATGGTGATAAGATTATGTACATCTGTGGTAAGTATATGGATGCTAATGGTCGATTAAAGCATGACACCATTGTTACGACAGTGATGAGTAACCTCGGAATGTACAAAGCCATGGAAGCCAACGGCTTAAATAGTGTGAAAACTAAAGTTGGGGACCGATACGTGGTTGAATCAATGAAAGCCAATGGTTACAATCTAGGTGGCGAACAGTCCGGCCACATTGTGTTTTTGGATTTTAATACCACTGGAGATGGGATGCTAACCAGTCTGCAGTTAATGCATATTATGAAAGAAACCGGTAAACCGCTTTCCGAATTAGCAGACGAAGTGAAAAAATATCCTCAAAGTCTTGTTAACGTGAAGGTTTCTGACAAAAAGCACGCGATGGATCATGACAATGTTAAAAAGGCCATTGATGATGTTGAAGATGAAATGAATGGGAATGGTCGTGTCTTGGTTCGACCAAGTGGGACTGAGCCGCTGCTAAGAGTTATGGTGGAAGCTCCGACTCAAAAAGAAAGTGATAAGTATGCGAACAAAATTGCCGACGTTGTTAGAGACGACATGGGAATTGAATAAAGCAATCACGAATTAATAAAAGAGTTAACGTTTGTTAACTCTTTTATTATGCTTAAATTTTTATTAAATTTCGTTCATCGGTGCTATACCAATTCTAACTTATATTTGACAAACACTTGTGAAACCATTATTATCAAAGATGTTAAGTATATAAATAAAATTTAAATACATCTATACCAATTTTAAAGAGAGGTCATTCCCATGTGCGGAATCGTTGGAGTTACAGGCAATAAGAATGCGACATCCATTTTAGTTAATGGATTAGAAAAATTACAATATCGAGGATATGATTCAGCCGGAATCTTTGTGGAAGGAAAAGACCACAAAGATTATTTAGTGAAAACAACTGGAAGTATCGACGATTTAAAGAAAAAAATTGGACCAGAAGTACAGGGAACTGCCGGAATTGGACACACTCGTTGGGCTACTCACGGTGGGGTAAACATTGAGAATGCTCATCCACAATTCTCAGATGACAACCGGTTCTATCTGGTTCACAATGGTGTGATCGAAAACTATGAACAACTGAAGAAAGAATACTTATCAGACGTTAAGTTTCATAGTCAAACTGATACCGAAGTGGCGGTTCAATTGGTTGATAAGTTTGTGACTGAAGACAAAATGAGTACAAAGGATGCCTTCATTAAGATGCTTTCACTCCTTAAGAATTCTTCATATGCTTTCATTTTAATGGATAAAGAAGATCCAGATACTTTATATGCAGCCAAAAACAAAAGCCCCATGTTGATTGGATTATGTGACGGTTTCAACGTAGTATGTTCTGATTCAATTGCTATGTTAGACGTTACTGATACTTTTCTTGAGGTGGTTGATGGTGACGTTGCGATTGTAAAGCCTGATAAGGTAACCATCCTTGATGAAAACCGTAAGCCAGTAGAGCGTCATCAGTTCAAGGTAACCATTGATCCAAGTGCGTCTGATAAGGGGACTTATCCTTACTACATGCTTAAAGAGATTGATGAACAACCCAATGTCATGAGAAAATTAGTTAAAGAGTACTTTGATGCAGATGGAAACATGAACGTTGGTTGTGGCGTAATGGATACCATCCTTGATTCAGATCGAATCTATATCGTGGGTGCTGGTACCAGTTATCATGCTGGATTAGTCGGTAAAGATTTGATGGAGAAGTACACTGGAATTCCAACTGAAGTGCACGTCTCATCCGAGTTTGCTTACGAAGATCCATTGCTTTCTAAGAAACCATTCTTTATCTTTTTGACTCAAAGTGGGGAGACCGCTGACAGTCGGGAAGTTTTAGTGAACGTTAACAAGCATCATTTTCCTAGTTTAACCATTACTAATGTTGCTAATTCGACATTGTCACGCGAAGCAACTTACACGATGTTGCTTAATGCTGGTCCAGAAATTTCAGTTGCTTCAACTAAAGCATATACTGCTCAAATTGCAATCCAAGCCATTTTGGCAAAGGCCGTTGGTATGCGGGGTAATCGTCAGGTCGCAAAAGATTTTGATTTAGCACGACAATTGGGTTTGGTTGCGACTGGGATGCAGTCAATTGTTGAAGAAAAAGATAAGATTGATGAAATTGCTAAGAAATATTTCGTTGATGCTAAACAGGCCTTTTACATCGGCCGTGGGGTTGATTACACTGTTTCCCTTGAAGCAGCATTGAAGTTAAAAGAAATTTCTTATGTCCACGCGGAAGGCTTTGCTTCTGGTGAACTTAAGCACGGAACGATTGCATTGATTGAAAAGGGCACTCCAGTGATTGGTATTATCACCCAAAAGAAGACCGCTGGATTAACTCGTAGTAATCTGGAAGAAACTGCAGCTCGTGGTGCCAGTGCTTTGACGATCGTGCGACAAAGTCTAGCTCAAGATGGTGATACGTTTGTGATCCCGGACGTTGATGAGTTGTTAACGCCGCTGCTTAGTGTCATTCCAGCTCAACTAATTGCTTATTACACTAGTTTGAACAAGGGATTGAACGTTGATCGTCCAAGAAACCTTGCTAAAAGTGTTACAGTTGAATAATATTTTTAAGGGCTACCATTCTTGGTAGCTCTTTTATTATGTTGTTGAAGCATCGTTGAGTACTGAACTTTCTTTACATTTTAGTAATTTTCTCGTATTATTTTATTATCGTGTCAGTTGTAATTTTGAATTTAGGAAGTAAACCATGACTGAAAAAAATTATAAAATTAAAGTACAAGATGTCACCAAAGAGTATGACATGTTCAAGACTCAATCTGACAAATTAAAGTCGTTTTTCTCATTATCAAAGAAAAATAAAACCCCACATTTTTGGTCTTTGATGGGAATTTCATTTACCGTTCAGCCTGGTGAAGCATTGGGAATTATTGGTGTAAATGGTTCGGGAAAGTCGACCATTTCTAACATTATTTCCGGCATTATTCCGCAAACGACCGGCCAAGTTGATGTGCGCGGAGACACTTCGATTGTTGCGATTAACGCTGGATTGAGAAAGAATTTAACTGGCCGTGAAAACATCCGCATGAAGTCATTGATGCAGGGACTTACAAACCGCCAAATTGATGACATGATGGATGATATCATTGCCTTTGCTGATATTGGTGATTTTGTTGATCAACCAGTAAAAGACTATTCTAGTGGTATGAGGTCCCGACTTGGCTTTGCCATTGCCGTTCACATTAAGCCAGACATTTTGATTATTGATGAAGCCTTGTCCGTTGGTGACGATACCTTCTACCAAAAATGTGTTGATAAGATTGATGAATTTAAAGAAGAAGGTAAGACCATCATCTTTGTATCTCATTCACTAAAGCAGGTGCGTTTGTTGTGTGACCGAGTTGCTTGGATTAACTACGGGAAGCTACGGAAAATTGGTCCGATGGAAGAAGTCGTCTCCGAATACCAGAAGTTCATCAAGTGGTTTAAGTCGTTAAGCAAAAAAGAGAAAAAACAGTTCCAGAAAAAAGAAAAGACCATTCAGAAGAATTTTGATATTGATAAGTATCAAAAAGAAATTACTAATGAGTATGCTGAGGATCACCCGAATGACCCTAATCCAGCACGAACCATCCATAAGCGGTTCTATAGTGAAGTTATTCAAGAAAAGATGCCGTTGACCACTAAAATTATGACGTGGGCGGTTTTCTTTGCCATGATTTTCTTTTGCTTGGTAAATGTATCTGGTCATCCAACGATGGCAGTTGTTAGACATCCAAGTTATATCATTCACCCAAGTAAGAAGATGAGGTACCAGAAGAAAAATGGTAAATCAGTAATGGTCACCAAGCATGAATACAAACAACTTGAGAAACATGCCTGGGGACAACGATAAAAATTTTGCTATTATTCAAAGTGAATAATAGCATTTTTGTTTAGGAGGAAGATTTAGATGGCAATGAAGAGTCATGAGACATTTACATTGATTGAGGAAATTACGCGATTAGATGGTTCTAAGTACCTTGAAATCAGCAACATGGTGCAGAACGGACGAGCTGAGCTTGCTGCAGAACGAAAAATGATTAAACAGGTTCGAATCCTTCAACTAAACATTCCTCACTCCGTTCATGTCATTAATTACGAGAACTATGTTAACCAGAATTATGTGATGCCAAAGGAAAACTTTGACCACTTTGAGGAGTGGAAACGAACCCCAGCAATGGATCATGAAGTCCAGATGATTTTAAAAGAGAACCATATTGGTTAAATCAATTGGCTAATCATTTTGTGAATTAAATCATTAATATTTGTTATCACCAACCACCAAATATGGCATAATGAGTATGAATAATATTTGGAGGTGTTGATGATGACTGAAAAATTTTTAATTGGAACTTATACCCAAAAAACTAGTAAGGGCGTTTATCAAATTGAATTAGACAAAGACAAAAAACAGCTGGAAAATGCTCAGTTAATTGCGCAAATTAGTTGTCCAACTTACGTTGTTGAGTCTGATGACCATAAAATTTATGCGATTGATCGTAATCAAGATGAATCGGAAACACGTGGTGGGATTGCTGTTTTTGATAGCAGCACCATGCCAGCTAAATTAATGCAAGAAGACATTGAAGTGGGTCCCTCACCAGCATACATTACTGTAGACGAAGGACGCCAGATGGTCTATACAGCAAATTATCATACTGGTAATGTCATTGCGTATCACATTGAAAGTGACGGGACTGTCAAAGAATCACAGCGAATCCATGACGATGGAATGACCGGTCCACTACCAGAACAACAAAGTGGTCCTCATCCACACTATGCCGATCTAACTCCTGATGATCGCTTAGTGATTTGTGACCTGGGATTGGATCGAGTTTATTTGTATGATGTTTCTGACGCGGGTGAGATTACTCCTGTTAGTGAGATTCAGTTGTCACCTGGATTTGGTCCAAGACACATTGCTTTTGCTGAATCGACGGGAAAGGCTTACTTAATTGGTGAACTAAGTAGTAAGATTGCAGTTCTTGATTATAATGAAGAAGCTGGCATCTTTACCGTCCAACAGGTTGTTAAAACTATTCCCAATGACTACAAAGATGCCAATGGTGGAGCTGCAATTCGAATAACTAACGATGAGAAGTTTGTGTATGTTTCTAATCGTGGCAATGATTCGATTGCTGTTTTTAAGGTCCTAGATGATGGTGACTTAGAGCGAATTCAAGTAATTTCAACTGAAGGGGAATTTCCGCGTGATTTTAACTTTAATTCAGATCAATCCTTTCTAATTGCTGTAAATCAAAACACTAATAACGCAACCTTGTACGAGCGAAATCATGAGAATGGTAAGTTGTCTGTCATTCAAAAGGATTTTGCGGTACCAGAGGGAACCTGTGTTGCTCCTCGAAAATAGTTAATTTAATGAAAAGTTAATGCTTTTATAGCGTTAACTTTTTTCATTCCCTTAACAAATTGATATAATTAATTTAAACAGGTGGGGTGGAGATTTTGATTAAATTAATTGTGACAGATATGAACAAAACTTTTTTAAATGAAGCTAATCGATATGATGAGATTAAGTTTTTAAAAACGTTTCAAAAAATGAAACACCAAAACGTTAATTTTGCCGTCGCTAGTGGCGGACCGAATGATAAATTACAAAGCCTGTTTATTGATTATCGGGACCAAATGGATTTTATTTCTCAAAATGGTTCAGTAATTTATCGTGGAAATGATTTAGTTCATGCCGAATCGCTGAATGATGATCAGATTAAACAGACACTAAAGATGCTTTACGATGATTTTGGTCCTGACATTGTCGGGGTTAACGTATCTGGGCTTAAGCATACTTATGTAGATAAAAGGCTACCCGAAAAAATGTATCAGTTAATGAAACAATACTATAGTAATACGGTCCGTTTGAATGATTTGGCTAACATCACAAGTGAGAACACTGATGATCAATTAGTAAAAGTTGGTGTGACGTTTAAGCAAGGTGCAAACGTGATGCGAAAAGTTCATGAAATGCGACAGATGCTTCCAGATAATCTTGAGAGTTTGAACTCTGGCTTTAATACCGACCTAATTGGTGTAAAGGGGATCGACAAAGCAACTGGCGTGCGCTATTTGATGAAAAAATATGATGCCAATCCTGAAGAGGTTGTTACATTTGGGGATAATGAGAATGATTTAGGAATGTTGGATTTAACTCCGAATAGTTATGCTATGAAGAATGGCATTCGGGAGGCAAAGGACGCCGCTGGTCACGTTACCGAGTTTGATAATAACGATGATGGGGTTCTAAGGACAATTGATACCATTTTAGACAGTCAGTAGTTTCATTTAGTAAGGTAATGACAGTACAAATATACGTGAGGCGATTAAAAATGAATAATGAAGAATTAAATAACATTGTTGAAGGACGTTTGGATAAGTACTTTGAAAAATATCCAAGTACTCCTGATGTTGAGATGTACAAGATTGAGTTGAAACGTTCAATCGTAAAAGATGCATTAGCTAAGATTTCAGATGAAGTTACGATTAACGATGCAATTAACCAGGCTTTTTCTGACTTTGGTGACATTGATCACGCTATTAATCAGATTGTTTTTAAAAGTCATGGAATCAAGGATTAAAATGAATTAGCCGTTGTGGCTTTTTTTATTAGGATACACATGGTAATATATTCATATGAAATAAATTACATATATAAGGAGAAAATCATGGATTCTAAGATTAATCCCAAAAAATTAGAAGAAGCTCATGAGTTATTTAAAATCTTGAGTAATCCGGTTCGGATTCAAATGTTAATGTTGTTAGAAAATCACTTACTCAACGTTGGTGAGATTAGTGAGGAACTTGGACTTGAACAATCAGCTACCTCTCATCAATTGGCAATGCTTAAAAAGCATCAATTGGTAAGTAGCGAACGGAAGGGCAAGTCAAATTATTATCGCCTGGATGATCCTCATATTATGGACATTGTAAATGAAGGACTAGCTCATTCGGATCATGTGGTAAGGGGTGTCAAACATGGAAACTAAAAACGTGGTTGGATATGGAATGATAATTGAGATGGTTGCGATTGCTTGGATGATAGTAGAATTTTCGGTTGGCTTAAAGGCCGGGATCGATGCCCACTCAATTGTATTAATTGCGTTTGGTCTTGATAGTTTGATGGAGATTATTGCTGGATTTGTTTTACTATTTCGTTTGGAAATTGAGTTTAAAGGGAGTTCAAAAATTGACATTAATCGAGTGGATAAGGTTGCCACGAAGATCGTTAGCATCATTTTGCTCCTTCTGTGTGTCTATATTCTAGTTACTTCTGGATATAATTTGTTTAAGCATGAAGGTGCTGATGGCAGTCTGATGGGGATCATCATTTCTATTTTGTCTCTTATTATCATGCCAATGATCGCCTATGCTAAGTATTGGATTGGGAAAGTAATTGGTTCTAACGCTTTAATTCAGGATGCCATGTGTAGTGTTACTTGTGCTTATCTTGCTGGGACGGTGCTTATCGGAGTTTTGCTTAATTATTTTTTCCATATTTGGTGGATCGATTCAGCAGCAGCAATTCTAATTGTTTTCCTTATTGGTAAAGAGGCATTAGAATGTCTTGTGGAGAGCTAATCTTGACAAGTGCAATTATAGAACTATAATAATAATTGTATAAAGTTTAGTTGTACAAAACTAAAAGGTGAGGTGTTAAGTATGAGTGAAAACAATTATCAATTTGATGTATTGTATTTAGGAAGTGGACATGGTGCTTTTAACGGTGCTATTCCATTGGCCCTAAAGGGTAAAAAAGCTGGCATTATTGAAGTTGGCAAGATTGGTGGAACTTGTCCTAACCGTGGATGTAACGCTAAGATTGCTTTAGATTTCCCAGTTAAGATGAAAAAAGACGTTGATAACTTCCAAGGACACGGCTTAGATGGAACTACTAAGATCAATTGGGCCGATAACGTTAAGCATGAAAAAGAAGTTATCAGTCAATTACCTGGTGGAATCGAACAAGGTCTAAAGAGTGTTGGCATCGATGTGATCCATGGGTATGGAAAGATCGTTGATGCGCACACCATCGACGTTGACGGTACCAAGTACACCGCTGATAAACTTGTTGTAGCAACTGGAGCTCATTATCACAAGATTGATATTCCCGGTGCTGACTTGGCATACGATGGAACTGATTTCTTGAACTTAGAAAAACAACCAGAACACATGACCGTTATCGGTGGTGGATACATTGCCATTGAATTTGCTACAATCGCAGCAAATGCCGGAACTAAGGTTACCATCCTATTGCACCATGACAAGGCTTTAAGAAAGTTTTATCAACCATTTGTTGAGTCATTACTTAAAGATCTTGAATCTCAAGGAGTTCAAATCATTCGAAACGTTGATCCTGAATCAATCGAAAAATCAGGTGATGGTTTTGTAGTCAAGACTAACAAAGACGACATTGACTCTGATTGGGTTCTTGACGCAACTGGCCGTGATCCGAACGTTGAAGGATTCGGTCTTAAAGAAGTTGGCGTTGATTACGATAAGAACGGAATCAAAGTTGATGATCATCTTCAAACTTCAGTTGACAGCATTTACGCTGCTGGCGATGTTCTTGATAAACAAGTTGGTAAGTTAACTCCAACTGCTATTTTTGAGTCAATGTACCTTACCAAGTTATTTACTGGTGCTACTACTGATCCAATTAAGTATCCAGCTGTTCCAAGTGCAGTTTTCTCATCACCACGAATTGCTGAGATCGGTGTTAGTGTTGACGAAGCTAAGGCCAACCCTGATAAGTATGATGTTAAAGAATCAGACCTTGCCACTGATTGGTTCAGATTTGCAATGCAAGAGAACAAAGGTAAGACCATTTCAATCACCGACAAACAAGGTTACCTAGTAGGTGCTACTGAAATCAGTTCTGAAGCTGATAACGTTATTAGTACTTTGGCACCATTTGTTGAGTATCACATCTCACCAGAAAAGATGAGCGAATTGATCCCATTGTTCCCAACCCTTGGTTCTGAGACTTTGAATCATCTATAAAATTAAAAATCTATAAAATAAAAAGTTCGCCATTTGGCGAACTTTTTTTGTATCTAATTCTATTTAAGAAATTCCGGTTTTCTGAAATCAGGATCTGGATAAGTGTAAAAGCCCTTACCAGATTCAAGACCAATGTTACCTTGGTCAATCATATCCTTGAATTTTTCGGAAGCTTTTTTAACTTCTGGGTTAGTTGACATCTTAGTGATATCATACATGGTTTTCATCCCAATAATGTCCATAATAGCGAAAGGACCAAGTGGTGCACCAGTTCCAATCATCCATGCCTTATCGATCGTTTCAGGATCAGAAACGCCATTGTTCCAGAGGACTAAAGCATCTGATAGAAATGGTACTAACAGTGAGTTTAATAGGTAACCCGGTTGTTCCTTGTTAACTAAGATTGGAACCATTCCAATTTCACGTGAAAACTGTTCCATCTCTTTTGGAAGATCCTTATTAGTTTTAGATTGTGACATGATTTCAGCGGTATTGTTTTTCCAAATTGAGTTAGCGAAGTGGTAACCCAAATACTTGTCAGGACGACCAGTAGCATCAGCAAACTGTGATGGTAGTAAAGTCGAAGTGTTAGTAACGATAACAGTATCTGGATCAGCTAAATCGTTGAACTTTTTGTAAAAGTCATTTTTAACATCTGGATCCTCAGAAAGAGCCTCGATAACTAAGTCAGCACCCTTAAGAGCGGCCTTTAAATCAGTGGTGTAATGGAGATGTTCCTCTGCGTTCTTGACCTGTTCATCGGTAGCTCCAATGTCTTTTTTTACTGCTTTTTCCCAACGAGCTACTCGCGCCTTAGCACGATCGAGTGAGCCGTCTGAACGGCCCCAAATAGTAGTGTTTTTTCCGTGAAAAGCCGACATGAAAGCAATTTGTGAGCCTAAGGTGCCTCCACCGACAATGACAACGTTATTGAATGTCATGGTGATTTCCTCCTATATATTTACTTATTATCCACTTCTATTTTATGCTAGTGAAAGCGCTTAAGCAACCTTCTTTATCTGTTATAAATGACAATGGTTGCAAGCCAGAGTAAATTAGTTAAAATATTAACTAAATTGTTAATGGAGGTTCAAAATGATGAGTGAGATTAGAAGGGTAACGATTGATGATATTAGTGCTTTACGAGCCATTAGTCGGGAAACGTTTGCCGAGACGTTTGGAACCGAAAATAAACCTGAAAATTTAAATCAATACTTGGATAATGCTTACGATCCGGAAAAATTAAAGAATGAAATTTCTGATCCTAATTCTCAATTTTATTTTGCCTACGTTGATGGAAAGTTAGCTGGTTATCTAAAGTTAAACGTTGATGATGCTCAATCTGAAGAAATGGGTCCGCATCTCTTAGAAGTAGAACGAATTTATTTGAAAAAAGAATTTAAACGTCACGGTCTAGGAACCGAATTGATTGATTTGGCTGTTAATGAGGCGCAGAAAAAAGGGAAAGGAAAGGTTTGGCTTGGTGTGTGGGAACATAATAATGCTGGACTGAAGTTTTATCAAAAAATGGGATTTAAGCCGGTAGGGGATCATGTATTTCAACTTGGCGAGAGTGCTCAGCGTGATTTGATAATGGAGAAGCCAATTAGTGGTAACATTAAGTAAGTAGTTAATAATCTTAATTGGGAAAGTTGGTTCTTTTGTTGTTATTTAATGGCATTTTTCTTTTAATTGCTAGCATCATTGCCGGAACGTTGAGTAGTGTCGTTGGCATGGCAAGTGTGATTCTTTATCCGGCACTTTTGTTTGTTGGATTACCACCAATTATGGCAAACGTCACGATTACGGTGGGAATTATTTTTAGCGGAACGAGTGCCGTCTTGTCATCGAGACGAGAGCTCAAAGGACAGGGTTCGGTCACTCTTCACGTTATGCTATTTGCGGTCATTGGTGCGGTTATTGGATCAATTATCCTGTTACATAGTTCCAATAAAAGCTTTCAAGATGTTGCTCCCTTTGTCATCTTACTGTCTGGAGTTTTAATGTTAATTCCAAAACGACAGTCAACGTTTGCTTCTGAAAGTATTTCAAAAACAGCGAGTGCAATTGCCGCGATTTCCATTGTGATTGTTGGGATTTACGTTGGCTACTTTGGTGCAGGCGGCGGAGTGCTAATGGCTGCCATTTTGATTCGAATTATCGATGCACCATACGCCATTTGCAATGCGGTCCGAAATGTGACGACTTTAACCATGAACGCAGTATCAGCTGCCATCTTTATTTTTACTACCCCAATTAGTTGGAGTGCTTTGGTGGTGCTTGCCATTGGTCTGTTTATTGGTGGGTACATTGGCCCGATTATTGTCCGGGTAATTCCATCAGCTGTAATGAAGTACACGGTTGCGATTGGTGCGATTATCCTGGCTGCTTTTTTAGCATATCAGGCATATTTTTAAAAAAGATGAATGTAGGGAAAATATTATGTGGAATTTAATTTTTTTAGTAGTGGCAGGAGTTGTTAGCGGGGTGCTTGAAAGTACGGTTGGACTGGCCAGTTTGGTTGCTTATCCAGCGATGCTTCTGGCAGGATTTGCACCGATCGTTGCAAACGTTACCAACACGGTTGGCTTTGCTTTTAGTGATTCAAGTGCCATTTTAGCGTCCCAAAAAGAACTTAAGGGACAAAGCAAAGTCATCTTTAAGGTTACCATCTGTGCTGGAATTGGGACCATTATTGGTTCTTTAATTTTACTTAACAGTTCGAATAAAAGTTTTGAAAATGTTGCCCCAATCATCATTATGATTTCGGGAGTTTTGATGTTGCTACCAAAGAGTCAAAAACAATTATCTGAGACGCATATGACCGTATGGGGAAAGATAATTACCGCCATTGCACTTCTTTTTGTTGGGATGTATTTAGGTTACTTTGGTGCTGGCGGAGGAGTCATGTTAATTGCAATTTTACTTCGAGCTGTGAACCAACCCTATGCTGTTTGTAATGCAATCCGAAATTTTGTTTCGTTAATTTTGAACTGGATTTCGGCCATCATATTTATGTTTACAATGCCAATCAATTGGGTGGCTTTGATTGCCATCACAGTTGGGTTACTAGTAGGTGGATATATTGGGCCGTCAGTCGTACGTCATATTCCATCCAATGTTATGAAGTATGGGGTTGGGATCGGTGCCATTGTATTAGCGATTTGTTTGGGAATTAAGACTTATTAATAAAACAAGGAGAAAGTGGAAGTTTGATTTTAAAGTATTTCTTATTGATTTTTGCTGGGATTTTAAGCGGAATTATGGGAACCGCTGTGGGACTTGCTAGCGTTATTTCATATCCAGCAATGTTGGCTTCCGGACTATCACCAATCGTTTCCAGTGTGACTAACATCGTTGGTTTTGCGTTTAGTAACATGAGCGCAGTGGCCTCATCTCAAAGAGAATTAAAGGGTCAAGGTAAGACCATTTTAAAAGTGGTTATTTTTGCTGGAATTGGGTCTGCACTCGGTTCCCTGATTCTTCTTCATAGTTCCAACAAAAGTTTTGCGGATATCGCACCAGTTGTCATCATGTTGTCTGGGGTTTTGATCATGCTACCGAAGAGTCAAAAGCAGTTAATGAAAACCCATTTGGGATTATGGGGTAAGACCATTACCGCCATTGCACTGACGTTGGTTGGAATGTACTTAGGTTATTTTGGTGCTGGTGGTGGAATTTTGATCATGGCGATTTTAATGCGAGCCTTAAATGAGTCATATGCCGTGGATAATGCCATTCGAAATGTGATGTCACTAGTTATGAATTGGATCTCGGCTTTGATCTTTATTTTTACAATTCAGATTAACTGGCCAGTTCTGATTACGCTAACGATTGGATTGATGATTGGCGGATACATTGGTCCAGCCATCGTACGTCTCATCCCATCCAATATCATGAAGTACGGGGTCGGAATCTTGGCAATTTTATTGGCCATTTATTTAGGAATTAAAACTTACTAATTCTATTGCAACCAGCCTGTGATTATGGTACTTTTAAATCAAATAAGATATGACAATAAAGAGGACGAGTACCATTAATTTCTTTTATAGCGAGTCGAAGTTGGTGAGAGTTCGATAAAGAGTTAATGGGAAAAACACCTTGAGTTTTAAAGCTTGAACGAAGTAGGCTAACGGTCGCAATCCGTTATCATTGTGTGAGTTGGTTTATGTTACATAAACAATATGGGTGGTACCGCGATGACCTCGTCCCTTTTTGAGATGAGGTCTTTTTTATTGTCTAAAAAGGAGTTGTTAAGTATGAAAGAACAAAACGTTTTAGCAAAAGATTTGTACACTAAGAAACACGATTTTGGTAATGAATCAGTAGTTCTAGAAGGATGGATTCGAACCATTCGTAATTCTAAAAAAATTGCCTTTATCGAAGTCAACGACGGTTCATACATTAAGAATGTTCAGGTAATTGTCAAGAGTGATCTAGATAACTTTGATGACATCATCAAACTGCCGATTAGTTCAACTCTGAAGGTGATTGGCAAACTCGTGGACACCCCGGATGCCCCGCAGCCATTTGAAATTCATGCGGAGCAAGTTAAGATTGAGGGTGTTTCTGATCTAGACTATCCACTGCAAAAGAAGAAGCAATCACTTGAGTACCTTCGTTCTATTGCACATTTACGTCCTCGAACCAATACTTTTTACGCTGTTTTCAAGATTCGTTCGATGGCAGCCTTTGCGATTCATGAATACATGCAAAAACACGGCTTTGTCTATGTAAACACTCCGATTGTTACTAGTAGTGACACGGAGGGGGCTGGTGAGATGTTTCAGATCACTAGCTTAGATCAAAATGACCTGCCAAAGGATGAAAATGGTAAAGTCGATTACTCAAAGGATTTCTTTGGTCAAGAGACGAACTTAACCGTTAGTGGACAATTACCAGTCGAGGCCTTTGCTCTGGCATTTAGAAACGTATATACCTTTGGCCCAACTTTTAGAGCTGAAAATTCGCATACTAAACGCCACGCTGCCGAATTTTGGATGATTGAACCAGAAATGGCCTTTGCTGATTTGGATGACATTATTAAAACTTCTGAGGACATGTTAAAGTATGTCATTAATTATTTACTTGAAAATGCTGCAGAGGACCTTCAATTCTTAAATGATAACGTCGACGACAACTTACTTAAGTTGCTTCAGACAACTGTGAACGAGAAGTTTGCGCGGATCACGTATACGGAAGCAATTGATTTGCTTGAAAAAGCCGACGTTGAGTTTAAATATCCGGTTAAGTGGGGGATTGATTTAAAGGCTGAACACGAACGTTATCTATCCGAAAAAGTGTTTGGCAAACCCGTGTTTGTCACTGATTATCCACGTAATATCAAAGCCTTTTATATGCGTGATAACGATGATGGCAAGACCGTTGCTGCTTCAGACCTTCTGGTTCCAAGAATTGGTGAACTAGTTGGAGGAAGCCAACGAGAAGAGCGTGAGCAAGAATTGGCTGACAAAATGGATGAATTTCATTTATCAAAGGATGAGTACGAGTGGTACCTCGAATTACGTAAATACGGTGGCACTAAGCACTCTGGCTTTGGAATTGGCTTCGAACGATTACTGATGTATATCACTGGGATGGATAATATTCGTGATGTTATCCCTTATCCAAGAACCCAAGGTAGTATTAAATTTTAGACTAAAATGAGCCCATGAGAAATCATGAGCTTTTTGTTATCTTTTGTAACAATTCAAATGAAAAAATGATAGTCTATAAATAGCTATTAAATTAGTACAAATCGAAAAGGAGCGCTTTATATGGCAAAAAGTAATGGACTTAGTAGATTAGAAAGATTTTGGTTTATTACCATCATGTTAATCGGTACTTTCACCATGTCGATTAGTCAGTCATCACTATCGACGGCTTATCCCACATTGATGAAGTACTTTGATATTTCAGCATCAACCGTTCAATGGTTAACGACTGGTTTTATGATCATCATGTGTATCATGATGCCGATCAGTCCTTGGTTGTTGAACAACATGAGTTTTAAGAAACTCTTTATGGGAGTTTTACTGATGTTTGATCTAGGGACGTTAATCATTTTAATCAGCAATAGTTTTACGTGGGTGCTGATTGGGAGAGCCTTAGAGGCAATTGCCGTTGGAATTTTGTTTCCATCGTATCAAACGGTATTACTAAATATCACACCGGAAGATGATCGAGGAACGATCATGGGAGTTGCTGGACTAGTCATGGGTTCAGCTCTGGCGTGTGGACCAATCATTTCCGGAATCGTTTTGAAGTTTACCACTTGGCGTGGCTTGTTTGATGTCTTCATTGTGATTATCACTGCTGTATTCCTGATTTCATTCTTTGTGATGAAAGACGTTATGCCACGAATTAAATCAAAGTTAGATTGGCTTTCAATTATCTATTCATTTGGTTTGATTGGAATCTTGTACGTAATTAGTGAAATTGCTAAACCAAACAATAACTATGGAATGCTTTTACTCATCTTAGTTATTAGTATCGTTTTGATTGCGTTGTTTGTTTTCCGTCAGTTTAGGATCAGCAATCCACTATTGAACTTAAATGTGTTAAAGACCTTTAACTATGATTTAGCAGTGCTTTTGACCGGTTTCTCTTACATTTCATTGATTGTAGTTACGATCATTTTCCCACTGTACTATCAACAGGTACTGGGAGTATCACCATTCATTTCCGGGATGGCACTAGTTCCTGGAGCTGTTTTCTTAAGTATCTTGAACCCAATCACGGGTACGATTGTTGATAAAATTGGATTTAAGCCAGTTATGTTAACAGGAATGTTGATGATTGTGCTGGGCTGGGCCATTTTAGCCTTTTTCCCAATTTACAATATCTGGGGCATGATGATCTTGGCAATGCTAATTGAGGGTGGAAATGCCTTTGTCATGATGCCTGCGGTTACGCTTGGGGCCGATTCACTGCCAGAAGATTTGATTTCTTATGGAACGGCTTTAATTACGACGGTCAGACAGGTACTTGGGTCAACTGGAGTTGCGGTTGCAACGATTGTATTAGTTAGAGCAACTGGATTCTTCAAACTCAGTATGCCGGCAATGCCAGCTCAGGTTAATGGATTCCACATGGTTTACTGGGTCTTCTTGGTAATTGCGGTCATCGGATTATTGTTTGCGGTTATGATTAGAACGCCAAAAAAAGATCAAAAATAAATTAAAAACGTATTTTAGATGGAAATCAAATGATTTCCATCTTTTTTTGGTTAATTATAAATTAATTTCACAATATAATGCCAAAACTACTGAAATTAATGGATTTGCAATCGTGATGTAATCATTTGGTATTAATCCTAATCTATCATAGAAAGTGTATGATGATTGTAAAATAATGCACAATAATTAATAAAGGAGCTGGTAAGATGTTCAAAGGATTAATCAGAGGTGTAACAGTAGCGATTGCGTCGTTAGGTTTATTTGGTGTTGTAAACATCGCCACTAACCAAAATCGAGTATCCGCAAATAAAGTCCATTTTTCAAACGTTAAGCGGGTTGCTACTAGTGAGCTTGGTAAATCATATTCGTACGGTGCAGTCGGACCTAACAGTTTTGATTGCTCTGGCTTTACTCAGTATGTCATGGAAAATGGTGCTAATCGTAATATTGTAAGAACCGCACAGGCTCAATACGATGCTTATAAGCATGTTAGAAAGAGTAAAATCAAAAAAGGTGACTTAGTCTTCTTTGGTTCAAGTAAAAGTGACATTTACCACGTTGGGATTGCTTTAAACAAACATCAAATGATTGATGCGCAAAATCGTGGAGTGGTGATTGAGCCAATCCACGCCCCGTGGTGGCATTTAGTGGGGGTTTCGCGTCCAGTTTCATTTACTAAGAAAACAGTTTAAAGTCCCGTTAGGTTTTAATGAGCCTGACGGCTTTTTTGACTTCTCCAACTTTGCTGATTACTATGTAGGCAAATGTTGAAGGGAGTGCATTTCAAGTGCTAAGAAAAGACGAGCCATTTTTACCAATTACATCAAGAAAGGAACTTCGTGACTGGTTTGCTGAAAATTGCAAGAGAGAAGATTGTCTGTGGGTTCCAGTCAGCATGAGTAAAACCAGTGAAGAAAAGATGTTTTATTTGGATATCGTCGAAGAGGCACTGTGTTTTGGCTGGGTCGATGGTTTGCATAAAAGTTCGGATGAAACAGGACTAGCACAACGATTGACTCCTCGAAAGGAAAACAGTAACTGGACCGAGCTCAACAAGGAGCGGGCTCGAAGACTAATTAAACTAGGTTTAATGACTGAAGAAGGCAAACGAGTGTTACCAGATTTGTCTCCTAAATCGTTTAAGATTATTCAGCCCGTTAAACGTGCCTTAAAACGTGATCCGAAAGTATGGGATAACTTTAACCATTTTCCCGATTTGTACCAACGAGTTCGCGTTGATGGTGTTCAGTCCCGCTTGAAATTTAGTAAACCCCAATCATATAAACATCGGTTACGTAAGCTAGTAAAGAAGACGAGAGTCAATGAGATGTATGGTGGTTGGTGTGATGATGGAAGATTGTTGCATTATTAAGTTTTATTAGATTCAATGTTTACATCTGGCATTTGTATCTGAATTTAAACTTAATTATTGCTTCATAAGAATAATGACTAGTTAAATTTTTGTATTAAGTATTAATTAATTCTGATATACTTGGTTTATTAAATATTTTAGATAATCAATGAGGAATTAATTCAAATGGCTAAAAAATATTTAACCAGTGGGACACGTACCAGTCATACGTATCAGTTTTATAAGGAACGCAGAAATGATCCAAGTTGGCGGGAAGATTACTTAGAGGTTAAATCAAAACGAAGACGTAATTTTCTGATGAAATTAGTTTCAGGGGTTGTGATTGTATTGATTGGGTTCTTTCTGTTTAACCATTATGCTGGTGCTTTAATAAGTAGAATACAAAATGAGTTTAGACGGAATCCTTCATCAATAATTTCAAATCGAACTTTCAATCAACATAATTCAGCACAAATAACTCCTAAATCTTCTCAAGCAAAAACAGAAGCAACTCCAGCAGATGGTGACAATAATCAGGCTGAGAATGATGTTAAGCAAACAAGCACTTTGACAGAACCAATTGCTAAACAAATATTAGAGAAAGAAACACCTTATTTTCAAAATACGACTACTAATAAAATTAGTTATTGGAATTATGGTGGTAAACTATCTGGAGATCAGACGGGATATTGGTTTATAACTCAAAACGCTACTAGTGATATTGGATTAGAGGGGACCGTTAAAGATAATGGGGACGGAACTGCTCACATATCAGAAAACGTTGTTTCAAAAGCAACCGGTCCACATTCTTCAAATTTAGAAAAAGATGTGACAATTCCACGTTAAGCTTATAAAACACAAAAAAGCGAACCAATCAATTTAATGACTGGTTCGCTTTTAATTATGGAGGCGGCGGGATTTGAACCCGCGTCCGAGCATATTGCCTCCTGAACGTCTACATTCGTAGGCTAATCATTTGAAGTTCACTGTACAATCCGCAATTAGTCAATGCTAGCATGCACAGCTAATCTGATTAATCTCTTCATACTACTTCAGATGGGAGCAGTAAGCGTATCCTATTAAAGGTAGGACCTAGGACTGATCCATAGGAAAAATCAGCTAGATCTACGTCAAGCGCTTATTAGGCAGCTACGGCGTAAGAATTGTTATTATTTTTTGCAGTTATAATTAAACTGAGCGATTTGACGCATCGTCGTACGGAATGCAATTCAGGCTCAAACTATACCCGTCGAATCCATAACGCCCCCGACAGACACATTATTACTATACCATGATATCTGCCTAATTTACAGTGATTTAGATCAGGTTAAAATGCTTCAGTCCGTTGACAATTCCATGGTCGGTATTTTTGGTGGTAATGAATTCACCATGTGGTTTGACATTTGGAAGTCCATTACCCATTACGACCGGATGATCAACGTAGTCTAACATTGGGATGTCGTTATTACCGTCTCCAAACGCGTATGTTGGGATTCCAGTTAGTCCAGCAGTGTTTATTAATTGCTTGATTCCAGTAGCCTTAGAAACGTCATGAACGACCACATCAATTGAATAGGGCGAATTACGGTAAAAGGTTAGGACATCTCCAAAGTTTTCTACGTAGTCAGTATCCAGATCAGTATTGGTAACCACCATCATGTTAATAGGATTTTCGTGCCAATACTTTTTTGTGACAATGGTTGGAAGTGGAGCATGGACGTGTTCAAAGGCTTTAACTGCCAATTCATCGTGATTGGTAATGGCACCACGTTTTTGGTTCAGTAAAACTAATGTATTATCGTGTTTTTTAACAAAGCTATACAAACGATCAATGATTTTGGGGTTGATTGTATTAGAAAAGACTTCTTGGTTTCTTAACATCCCAAAATCACCGTTTGCGGCCACTACGGAATCAATCTTGGTTTTCTCTAAGGTATCCCTAATTTCAAAAAGATTCCTTCCGGTTGAGATTACCGGAAGGCCACCGTGTTTTCTGATTTCTTCCATTGCGTTTGCAACTTCATCGTTCACCTTTGAATTTTCATCAAACAAGGTCCTATCTAAGTCAAAAAATACTAAATATTTATACATAATCGAATCTCCTTTGCTTATTATTTTAACATATGACCTACTTTGCAATCCTACTAATTAATCGTGATTACATGTACAATGAGATAGGAAGCGATTTTTAGAGGAGAATAAAATAATATGAAAAAAGTTGAAATAACCGGTAAAGCCGTCAAAAAATTTGAGGGCGGTTATCCACAAATTAGTGAAAAAGATTTAGTTAGCGAAGCGGATTTTAACAACGGCGAGGTCGTGGCTTTAATTAAGGGAGATCATTTCGTTGCCAGTGCTTACTTTGGCAAACAAGCCGGCGGAATTGGTTGGATTTTGGACCGTAAGGAAAATCAATCCATTGACGATCATTTCTTTGGCCACATATTTAGTCAGGCTTTTAGTAAGCGGATCTTACTTCAAGATGAAGGCATTGATATTCATCGCCTGTTCAACGGACAAGGAGACGGTTTGGCTGGAATTACGATTGACAGTTACGATGGTCAAGACGTGATTATCTGGGAAAATGTTGGAATTTATCAATTACGAAATCAGTTGATTCCAATCATTGTTAATCAATTGGGGAGTTACCAGAATTTATACGAGTATCAGCAGTTTGAACATGGTTCTGAAATCAAGTCAGTTGAAAACGCTAGTCCCGATCCTGTAGGCTCGGCCAATGTCTTGGAAGGTGAAGTAACGTATCCAATTAGTTTACAGAACGCCAAAATGACAGGATTAGACATTATTTATCGCGATGTAAGACAGGACGTTTTTGATCAATCACAAGATAAAGTTGGTCTAAATTTATTTTATGAGGGAACCGGAGTTGCTAGTGCCATGATTGGTGGTGGTAGCGTTAAGACCGTTAACGTTGACGATAGTAATCGTGCTAAATCTCAATTGATTAATGAAATTGATGCTAATGGATACGTGATTGGTGCCCAAGAGGTCAGAAAAATGAGTGTCTTTGGGTACTTAGATTATGCGCAAAAACATGATTTGAAGTTTGACTTAATTACCGTTAACGTGCCTGTCTTTGTTAGAGATAAAAAGAATCGGTTTGAGATTAAGCGTGACTTACAAGCTCTCGTTAGTGCGGTAAGTCAAGTTGCTAGTAAGGATGCGTCCGTCTTCTTTACCACAGATACCAATAAAATGAATTCGAAAAAGTTTCGGTCTGAAATCTCGGATGCATTTGCCGCAAACGGTGTTAACGTTAATTTTGGCAAGACTTATTCTAACCCAAATGATTTTCCGATTGACCCTGATTATGAACGTGAGGGATCATTTAAGGGGATCAATGTGCGGATTAAATAAGAACTAATATAATAAAATTAACAGAGCAAAAACATCATTATGTAATTAATTTTTGTTGTATAATGTAAGCGATATTATAGAAAGTGGGGATAGTGTAATGGCTTATTTGAAATTTGATGATTCTAAGTTAAGCAAGTTTGTACATCCGGATGAGTTGCCTGAGATTCAAGCGATGGTGACTGCAGCGGATAAAGAGTTAAGGGATGGCACTGGTGCTGGAAATGATTTCCGGGATTGGTTAGATCTTCCAGAAAATTATGACAAAGATGAGTTCGCAAGAATTCAAAAAGCGGCTGACAAAATCAAGTCTGATTCAAAGGTTTTAGTTGTGATTGGAATTGGTGGTTCATACTTAGGTGCTAAGATGGCCGTTGATTTTCTAAATGGTACGTTTTACAACTCTGAACCTGACGACAAGCGTCGTGGTGTCAAAGTTGTCTTTGCGGGTAATTCACTTAGTGCCCCATACATTCATGATTTGTTGAACTACATTGGTGACGATGACTTTTCAATTAACATCATTTCTAAGTCTGGAACAACCACTGAGCCAGCAATTGCTTTCCGAATTTTCAAGGAAAAGTTAGTTAAAAAGTATGGTGAAGATGAAGCTAACAAACGAATCTATGCTACTACTGATGCTCATCGAGGTGCTTTGAAACAAGAAGCCGACGCTAACGGCTACGAAACCTTCGTAATTCCAGATGGTGTTGGTGGACGATACTCAGTTCTTACCCCAGTTGGTTTATTACCAATTGCTGCTACCGGTGCTGATATTAGTCAATTAATGAAGGGTGCACTTGATTCTTCTAAGGAATACACCAATCCAGATGTTAATAAAAACGATGCCTATCGTTACGCTGCGTTGAGAAATATCCTTTACAGAAAGGGTTACACCACTGAATTACTCGAAAACTACGAACCAAACATGAGAATGTTCTCAGAGTGGTGGAAGCAGTTAATGGGTGAGTCAGAAGGAAAAGACCAAAAGGGAATTTATCCATCATCAGCTAACTTTACAACTGATCTTCATTCATTAGGTCAATACATTCAAGAGGGACTCCGTGATCTGATTGAAACGGTTGTTAAATTAGATAAGCCTGATGACGATATTGCGATTCCAAAGGAAGAGTCAAACCTTGATGGTCTTAAATACCTTCAAGATGACACGGTTAACGAAGTTAATACCAAAGCCTATGAAGGGGTTGTTTTAGCTCATACCGATGGTGGGGTTCCAGTTATGACCGTTCATATTCCTGATCAATCAGAATATTCACTCGGTTACTTGATTTACTTCTTTGAAGTTGCGGTTGCTATTTCTGGTTACTTAAATGGTATTAATCCATTCAATCAACCAGGCGTTGAAGCATACAAGAATAATATGTACGCACTATTAGGTAAACCTGGTTACGAAGAATTAACCAAGAAACTGGATGCAGAATTAAAAAAGGAAAACAATAACTAGATAGATAAAAAGAACGAATTCGGTTGTCCGAATTCGTTCTTTTTTTTAATAGGAGAATGAATTGATAGATAATCAAAGCAAAGTTCCTAAAAGTTTATTAGAAATGGATAAAGATGAAGCAAGAAGATACTTTCTTAAGGAAACAAGTTATGTTCCAATTCAACTGCCATCTTATTTTAAATTTAATGAGGTATTAGAAAATGCTGACAAGTTACTTAGGAATCACAACAATGATATTGGTAACATTTCAAAAGAAAGAGATTCTCTTTCACATGAATCTCATGTTAATTATTCATTATTGATGAATAAGGATGGGATGTATGCATGGAGAAAACTACAGATTGTACATCCAGTTGCTTATGTGGACTTAGTTAATATTATAATAAGTAATTGGGAAGAAATAATTAATAAATTTAAAGAATTTGAAGATAATAAAAAGATTAGTTGTATTAGTATTCCCATAGAATCTAAAACCAATAAAACTGACAAAGCTGAGACCATAACTAATTGGTGGAAAAATATAGAACAGAGCTCTATAGAATATGCCCTAAAGTATAAATATTGTATAAAAACTGATATTGTTACTTGTTATGATTCTATTTATACACATAGTATTCCGTGGGCGTTACAGGGTAAAGAAAATGCTAAAAACAATAGAAATAGTGGCGTAGGAAACAGAATAGATGAAGCAATAAGACATATGCAGTATGGACAGACCAATGGTATACCTCAAGGTGGTGAATTATTTAATTTTATAGCTGAAATTGTCTTAGGGTATGCGGATAGTGAATTATCTTCTTGTATAAAAGATAGATTCGGTCAGGATTTGGTAGATTATAAAATAATAAGATATCGAGATGATTATAGGATTTTTGTTAATTCAAGGGAAGATGGAGAAAAGATAATTAAAATGCTAGCTGATGTTTTATCTGAATTAAGTTTTCATCTTAACTCTAAAAAAACTAGTTTTTCATCTGACATTATCGGAACTTCTATAAAAAAGGATAAATTATATTGGACACAACAAAGACCACTTATTCAAGTTAAAAAGTTTAATAAACAATTAGTTTATCAAATGACTTTACAAAAACATTTATGGCAAATATACGAATTAGCAACGAAATTTCCTAACTCAGGAAGTGTGACAGTATCTTTAAATGAATTTATTCAACGATTATCTAATGAATTAAAAATAGATGATTATAATCAATTGATTAGTATTTTGGTTAATATAATGCTGATATCGCCCAAATCAATGCCACAAGAAGCTGCTGCTATAAGTCGGATTCTTGAGATAGAATCAAATTCAGATAAAACATCAAATTTCAGTAAAGAAAATAAAACAAATAAAATAGTGAAAGATATTATCAAAAAACTAGATGATATTCCTAATACAGGATTTGTTGATATATGGCTACAGAGGCTTAGTATACAAGCAGAAAAGAAAGATAATTTTAATGATCCTTTGTGTAAAAAGGCTGAAGGTTTTCAAAAAAATATTTGGAACTCTGATTGGCTAAGAGATGGATTTGATGAAAATTCAATTGTGGATAAAAGAGGGATCAAAGAATTAAGCTTTGCAATATCAAAGAATGAAGTAAATTTGTTTAATAATTATCCGTATTAATAAAAATAGTGTTTAATCTATTTGAATAGATTAAACACTATTTTTATTTAAAAACATGCTTTTATAAACTATTAAATCTAGTTATTCCCATTTTCCTTCAAGAGTACGTAGCTTCTTAATTAAGCGTTGTTGTGCTCTTTCAAGATCATTCATTTGATCATCAACGTGACGGTTTTTGTCCATTCCACGTTTGTCATCTCGAGTCGGCTTAGCAACCTTAGTATCACGTAAGTTATTGGTCTGATTTTCGTTTTCAATCAACTCTTTCACAACGTCCATTCGTTCGTTGTAATTAGATAATAAATCAGCGTTGAATTTATCTGAGTTTTCTTTTTGGAACTTTTCTTGATCCTTGATTAATTTTTTAAGTTCTTTTTCTTTTGAGTGTGCGTCCATATTGTCATACCTCCAATATAAAAAGAATAGCACTAATGCTGTTTCAATAGCAATCTAATTTTATAAATAAAAATGGTCTTCCGATTAATCGGAAGACCATTTATTAATTTAGATATTATTTGTCAGTATCTTTACGTCTGAAACCAAGTACTGCGGCAAGAGCAACCATGATAGAACCAATGGCACTCATAAGTAGTGTACTTGCTTGACCAGTTTGTGGCAAGATGTGACCATTTTTTTGGTCATTGTTTTTAACTGCAGAAGCTTGACCGTTATCCTTAGTAGCAATGTGTGAAGTTGTCTTATCATCATTGTTTACCTTAGCAGCAGTTTCTTTGTTTGAAGCATTCTTGTCAGAAACTTCTTTGTTTGAAACAACCTTAGCGGAAGTCTTCTTGTTAAGAGTTGCCCTTTGGTCAGTTGACTTCTTTGAAGCGTTCAAATCAACTGTGTTCTTCTTAGCAGTAGTGTCATTTGACAAGTTACTTACTTGTTCTTTAGGTGCTGCTGGAGTTTGTTGAACATTTTGTTGAACGTTAGGAGTCGTCTTTGAAGTTTTAACAGTCTCGTTAGTGTTGGCATTAGTGTTTGATACAGATGACTTTGCTGGTTGAACACTCAATTTAACCTTATTAACGTTGTTTTGTGGTGTACCAGTAGTGTTAGTTTGTTGTTGGTTAGTTGAAGCAGCTGGAGTTGGTGTAACACTAGCTGATTTATTAACAGTGTTCAATTGAGTAGTAGGGACACTAGCTCTTAAGTTGTAAGTGTATGCTCTGTTATTAGCAGGTCTTGCAGCTGGAGTGCTTACGTTTTGTTGAACGTAGTTAACTCTTGGAGTATATGAATTGTTGTTAGTGTTTTGGCTTGGTGTGTAAGTACTTGCGCTTCCACCGTTAAATCCGTTAACACGTCCGAATAATACGGTACCAGGGAAGTAGCTTAGTGAATCGTTGTAAATAACACCACGGTTTTGAGCATCAAGCATTAAACCGTTACCTAAGTAAATTCCAACGTGGTAAAGATCTCCACCGTTAGAGAAGAATACTAAATCACCTTTTTGAGCCTGGCTACGTGAAATGTGTTGTGTAGCAGGGTATTGACTGTAAGTAGTTCTTGGAAGACTGTATCCAGCCTTGCCAAATACGTATTGAACGAATCCAGAGCAATCAAATCCAGCTGGTGTACTGCCACCCCAAACGTATGGAGTTCCAACATATTGTCTACCAATGTTAACTACTTGATCGGCATTAGTATTTTGAGCTCTAAAGCTGACATTTTGAACTCTAAAGTTAGTTGCGGCTGCACGAGCAGCACTTAATTGAACGTTTGAGTAAGAATGAGCTGCTGGGGTAACATTGTTGTTTTGAGTGTTAGTCTTAACAGTTTCAGTCTTAGCTGATTGTGCAGGGGTAGTAGTGTTAGCATCAGCTTGTTTTGCATTGTTGTTTGAAACGGGTGCTTGCTTAGCAGGTGATTGTTGAGTAGTTTCAGATTTAGTAGCTGGGGTTACATTATTTTCAGCTTTTTCAGTATTTACTGATTGTGCTTGTGTAGTAGCTTCGGCTTTAACTGAATCGTTGTTAGTAGTCTTTTGGTCAGCGTTGTTGTTTTGCTTGTTATCTGCTTTAGCAGAAACAGCGTTGTCTAAATTATTAACGTTAACATCAGTTTTAGCTGATTGTGCAGGAGTAACAGCTTCTGCAACCTTGTTTTCAATCTTGTTTGGTGTAACAGTTGATGTTTGGTTATCGTTTTTAACGGCATCATTGTTAGCATCATTTTGATTGTTTTGGTTGTTTTCAGCTACTTGATTATTATCAGTAGTTGCTGATTGATCGTTAGTAGTTGTAGCTTTTGTTGCATCATTAGTGGTGTTGTTTACATCATTGTTTGAAGCAACATTAGTTTGAGTAGTGGCATCTTTAGTAGCATTAGCATCGTTTGTTTGATTATCAACGTTAGTGTTAACTTTGGCTGCGCTCTTAGATGAATCATTTTTAATAGTGCCATTATCTTTCTTGGCACTTTGAGTAGCTTGTGCGTTATTTCCTAAGGCGTCAGCGTTAACAACGCTACTGGTAGTTAGAAGGCCACCGGCAACCATTGTAGTTGCAAGGGCAGCAAACATCCATCTCTTACCAGCTTTGTACATTTTATAGTGTAATTTATCATTATTCATATATTTAATTTCCTCCTTTGGAATATATAAACAATAACATCAAAACTATGTGAAAAAAAGAGTTAAACTCAAGCGTAACTATAATGATATAGTGCGAAACATTCAGGAAATAGTTTGTTAAACTAGTAATGTTTCAGTAACATTGATGTAATATGACTGTGCTACTTACAAAATATAACCAGACTGCTTGACCACGACGTTACGTGACCGTTTACAATATTTATACGAAGGTGATAGTAATGTATAAAACAAAAGAATTAGCTGATATGGCGGGCATAACAACACGAACTCTTCAATATTACGATCGAATTGGTTTATTAGTTCCAAGAAGAGATATTGATTCTGGTTATCGAAATTATAATTCTAACTATGTTTTGAAATTACAGGTGATTTTATTTTACAAAAGTTTTGGTTTTGACTTAAAAGAAATTAAAAAAATTATGAGTGATCCAGCCTTTAATTTTCACAATACAGTACTGATTCAAGAAAGATTTTATCTGAACAGGGCCGGCACCTTACCCGATTAATCAAAAGCATTTAAACTTATTTGCCGTTGATTTTCAAAATATACAAGAAATGGAAAATCGAATGATTGATTTATTAAAACAATCATTAAGGAATAAAAATACTGATTATAATGGAAGAAAAATTTACAAATTACACAAAAAGTGTTTGCAATATACATGGCCAAATTATTCTATAGAAGCTCATCAAGGACTGTCTAAAATTTATTTAAATGATGGCCGGTTTCAAAAATATTACGATAATAAAGTGGGAACTGGTGCCACAGAAATTTTGGCTCAATCAATTCAAAAATATGCAAAGTAATGACCCTAACCCCAAAGACGTTTTATTAAGCACTGATTAACCGAATTGTTCAATGTTTGGTAGAATTAGTGTAAATACACTTACGGGAGGGGATTATGATGGCGTATGGAAGCTTAGACTATTATTATGCAATATTAGGATTACCCACAACAGCAGACAAACAAGAAGTTGATCGAGCTTATCGCAAATTGGCTAAGAAGTATCATCCTGATGTTAATCATTCTCCTGATGCTGCCTCCAAGTTCAAAGAAATTACCAGTGCGTACGAAATTATTAAGGAAAATAATTACAGTTCTGGATCATATACTGGATCAAGTCAGTCTAGTTATGAGTCGCATTCTAATGAGTCTAACACTAACAATGATTCTTATCAGCAAAATACTAATTACAATTATTCTAATTATCATCATCAAAATCAAAGTCATGAACCTCATCATTTTACTGAAGTTGACATTGGTAAGGCAATTTTCTGGATTGCAATCGCAATTTCGATTGCGACGGTAGTAATTGTGATTAAAGTATTGCCGCTTAGCATTACTTATGCGGTTTTGATTGTGTGTGGAATTTTGTATTACTTCTATCAGAAAAAGTGATTAATTATAAAGATCGAGCATTAAAATGCTGGTCTTTATTTTTAGTAATTAAGTTTTTAGTGTAATAAAAACTTACATGAAAAAATTCTTTATGGTAGATTAATCACTGCTGAAAAATTAGGAGGTTAAGTATGCCAAAGGATTTTAAGGAAGAATTATTGTTTACTGGATTAATGGCCGGAATGATGGTGATCGTGATGGAAGCCTATAATATTGCACTTGGGAGTGGGGTTGATTCCACCTTTGTTAAAAGTGTGTTAGTGGGTTATCCATTTGCGTTAGTTATTGCGGCTGTTTGTGATTTACTTTTTGTGGGACCACTTGCAAAAGGAATCTTTTTCAAATTTATTTTTAATGAAAAAATGGAAGAGAAGCCGCTTTTGATTTCTTTAGGAATTTCAATTTTGATGGTGTTGGGAATGGTAACTTGCATGTCAATTTTCGGAATTGTAGTTGAAAGCGGATTTTCAAGTCTTAATCTAGCAACGTTTGGGATGACATGGATTAGAAACTTGATTTTGGCCCTGCCATTACAACTTCTGATCGTTGGACCAATTGCTAGAATGGTTTTAAGTAAGGTTCAAGAAATCAGGAATTAGAATCAATTCAATAAAAAAGAACCATTTCAATAGTTATTGAAATGGTTCTTTTAGTATTTATAGTTGAGTATACTGGGCTCGAACCAGTAAATTGCGGATTCAGAGTCCGCTGCCTTACCAATTTGGCGAATACTCAATATTTGAACAACTAATATACTACAATTCTTTATGGACAGTTGTCAACAGAAAATTTTGCATTACTTTGTTGACAGACCGGTTTAAATTGGGTAAACTATGTAATTGTTCAGTTTATTGCCCGTTGGTCAAACTGGTTTAAGACGTCGCCCTCTCAAGGCGGAGCTATGAGTTCAAGTCTCATACGGGTAATTCAAAGATGATGGTGCCTTCAAACATAGTTATGTTTGGAGGCATTTTTTTATAAAGAAATCTGAGGAGGATTTGGATATGTGTACTTCAATTATTATTAAATCTACGGATGGTCATCCGTTTTGGGGCCGTACGATGGACTTTATGGTTTCACTTTTTGATTCTCATAACGAAAAAGCGGCTGTCTCAACTAAAATCGTAAATATTCCCGCAAATCAGATAATTCAGTCAAAATTAAAAAACTGGCGTAGCAAGTATGTAGTTATGGGGATTGGACCTGACGAAGGGAGTCTTCTGTTTGATGGGATCAATGAAAAGGGAATCACCGGAGATCTTCAGGTTCTTCTGGAAACCACTCATGGAAGTGAAACAGATTTAAAAGCTCGTAATCTAACACCAGTTTTTGGTGAGGAATTTGGGACATATGTTTTAACTCAATGTGCGACGCTTGATGACATCAGAAGACTCGCTAAGACCACTGGATTGATTGATAAAGCTTATGTTTTTCATGGAAAAGCTGGCAAGCTTCATCTTCATTACACCTTTTCTGATGAAAACGGGAATTCCATTGTGCTTGAAGCAACGGACAATGGTGGATTTAAAATATACGATAGTATTGGGGTGATGACCAATAGTCCACGATATTCATTTCATACTACTAACCTCAGAAATTACGTTTCGTTAAATGCTTATAATCAGAAGCCGACTAAGATTGGTGGAAAATTACCGGTTAATCCAATCGAAGGTGGTACTGGATATGGAATGCTTGGGCTTCCAGGAGATTATTCTTCACCATCGCGGTTTATTCGGGCAACTTTTATCTCTAAAAACATTGATGAGTTTTCAGATGATGAAGGAACAAGCACTTTATACAATTGCTTTAAGCCATTCATCGTTCCAAAGGGTATCAGTCGAAATCCTGATTTGCCGCAACAGTGTGATTTTACTCAGTATTGGGTTGGTTATGATGTTAAGAACAGGACCTTGTATTTACAAACACCAAGCTGTCCGACGATGACCCGTGCTACTCTTGATCCTAACCGCACTGAAATTGAGAAATTTGACGTTGATCAGACGTGGAAAGTTAATGATCTTCAGTAAATTCAATCTGGAGGCAATTTGCTCTCTTAATTTTTAGAGAAATTGGTATAATTGAGGTTATTAGGAGAATAAAAATGAATTTTTCAAAGACAAAAGCTAAAATAAAAAAAATGATTGAAAGCCAGAGTATTCCAGGAGCGGCATTTTCGTTTATCACTGGGATGAACGTTGAAAGTGATGAAATGGGATTGAAGCAAGTGGAGCCAACGAAAGAAGTCGTTGGACCAAACGACGTTTACGATATTGCTTCTTTGACTAAAGTTGTCGGGACCCTGCCGGTTATCATGCGATTACTTCAAGATGGGCGAATTCACTTGGATGATTCTGTTTCCGACTATTTACCAGAATGGAAGTATCCAGAGGTTACAATTCGTCACTTGTTGACTCATACGTCCGGGATTGAAGGGTACATTCCCAATCGAAATCTGATGAACATCAATCAGCTTCGTGAGGCTCTTTTAGGTCTTCATGTGGGCGATAATTTTAACAAGCAAATGAAATACGAAGACGTGAACTATATTTTCTTAGGATGGATTGCTGGGTTGGTAATGGGAATTCCTATTCAACCACTGATTACGCAAATGGTCCTAAAACCACTTGGTTTAAATGACACGACTTTTCACCCAGAAGTGCAACGTTCTGTTCCCACTACATACAATGAAGAAACCCGTACTAATTTGCAGGGTGAAGTTCATGACCCGAAGGCGCAAATCTTGGGCGATGATTGTGGTTCAGCTGGGATGTTTAGTACTTTAAATGACTTGTCTCGTTTTGCCCAGTGGATGCTTCAGGTTAATAGTCGTAGTAGCATCTTTAATAATGAGACGTTTGATGAGTTGTATACCGATCAGACGCCGATGGAAGATGGCACCCGGTCATTTGGATGGGCTTTAGCTGATTACGAAGGTCATCCGTACATTTGGCAGTCCGGTTACACAGGGGTGGTAATCGTACTCAATCGGGACCAAAAGAGTGGCTTTGTCTTTTTGTCTAATCGGGTTCACCCTCACTTAAGTGATCATTTCATGGAAGATCGAAATGACTTAATTAACACCTATCTTTACGAATTATTTAATTAGATTAAAAACACGTTTGCTTTAATTTAAGACAAACGTGTTTTTCTTATTTATAAGGAACTTTAAGATAACTGTTTTCCAAATCAATCGTGTACTCAATCTCTTGATTCCCGCGCTGAGTCATCTGAAAGTCAGTTCCGTATAGTACTAGTCCAAGTTTTCTGCCAGCTGGAAGGTGGTAGAAGGTTGGTTGTAAAGTTAAGTCAATATCATAAAATCGGTTTGGGACCAATTGATCGTTTTGATAAGCAGAATGGCGATTCTGAAGGTTCATATGTCCAAACGAAATCATTTTATTTGGTGTTGAATGCTTATTTAAAGTGAATTCCCGTAGATCATCCGTGTACCATTTGTGTCCTAGTAGAATTCCTTTGGGCTCAAGAATGGTAGGGGTAACATTCAATCTTTTAGCGTCCCCATAATCGACCAATTGGGCTGACAAGAGTCCGACGTTCTTAGACGTGGCGATGCGTAGATGAAGGGTACTAAATCCCGAAATGATTTGATCTTCACTAAAAGATATTGTCTTAAAGATCAAACGGTGTCCTTTTAATGAACTGTTTGAATCAAGTAAGTCTTTTTCCCACCGTGTTGGATGAGAACAGTATGCCTTAAATCGCGACAAATCCAACTGGTCTTGGTATTTAAGTTGGCCTTTGTTTGAAGTTTTGCTTAGTTTTTCATCATTTAAGTAGTATTTTTTACTATGATTATCAAGCCAGTTATTCTTTTTGTTCCACGTTTCCGGCTTGACGTTGTCTTGCACAATCATATTTGGGATTTGGTTCATTACGTTATTCTCAATCCCATATAACTCATGTGAAATCCACATGTTGACGATATCGTTGAAATCAAACGAACGAAAGGCGTTGATGTAAATGTGTTGACCTTGGTGAAGGATAATCTTTTGATTGATTGGAAGAGACCTGATTCCTTGCCATAGTTTAGCTGCGTTGACTGGTTTAACATTCCAGTCGTTTAAGCCCTGCACAAGCAAGACATCGGCTTTAATGTTTTTAACATTGTTTCGATAGTTTCTTTCGTCCCAAAATTCATTGTAATTTCCGGTAGTACGGTCCATCTGTTTTTGCATAATTGATAAGTAGCGATCAAAGAAGGGCCGGATCTGGAAATTATCACCAGGATTGAGACTTCTACTGAATGTCTCAGCCGCTAAAACGTCAGCGTCTTCTCCCTGAAATCCGCCGGGAGCCATTACAAGGCCATTTTCACGATAATAATCGTACCAAGAAGAGATGGCGGCTTCTGAAATAATGGTTTTAAGGCCGTTCACTCCAGTGGTTGCTGCAGCATTGGCAAGGGTTCCTAGGTAGGACCGTCCGGTCATTGCTACATTACCATTGGACCAGTCAGCTTTGATCTCGATGTTGTCCGTGCGGTTGGTGAATGCCCGCCGTTTATGATTGAGCCATTCAATCACCGCAACTGTTGAATCGGTTTGTTCGGGAGAACCGCACATCTGAATTCCGTCAGAATCTTTGGTTCCAATACCAGCTGAATAAACCACTGCATATCCCCGCATTAAGAAGTAGTCATTTAAAGTATAACCGGGCTTTGCAACGTGTCTCTCAATGGCTTCATCGGAAAAACCCTTTGGTGTTCTAGTACTAAACTTTTGGGGTTGTTCTTCATACATAATGTCAGAATAAATGGTATCATCTGGTTCTTTTCGAATAATTGGTTTGTTTACATCATGAGTGATTTGGTCTCCAAACGCATCGTTTGTCCCTTGGTCGTACGGACTAGCCGTATAAAGAGTTCCTAGCTTGAAACTAGTTTTGGGACGGGTGATCTCAGCTTTGATTAGATCAGCTTTTCCGTCCTTATCAGAATCAGTGTCGGTTTCAACGTAGACTGTCTCATAAATGAGGTCTTCTGGTTCAAAAATAGCCTGCGCTTTGCCATTAAAGAAGAGGGGCTTATCTTTTGGAAATCCCTTAAAGAATCCCTGGTTTGCTAAGTGATCAAGGTAGGTTTGACCAGTCTTGTTATGGGTGGTTAGTAGAAGGTACCAAGCTTGAAGTAAGTCGTCTATGTCCCACTGACCAGGTTTATTAAAGTACTTCAAATGAATTTCTTTCATCGCTTTTAGTGGTTCATCAACCTGAAAGTCGACGTCTGCTTGAAATTCAAGCAGTTGGAGGGCAACTAGGTAGAAAACCCGTTGGTTGACTTCACCATTATTTTGCAAATAATCGCCAAGTCGTTTATCTGGAGTCGCTAGTTGATTATTCAATTGCTCCATTTGACCACTTTTATTGTTTACGTTAATAAGCGTTTTACTAAGTAATTTCAAAAATGCTTCTGAAACGGTTTTAGAATTTTCGATTTCGGTTGGATTAAAGCCAACTTGGGCTAACTCTTGCTTAGCGGTGTTAAGGTCAACTAGTACTTGTGCGAACTGATTATTTTTCATGTCATCCACCACTCCTTCTTTTCAGTAATTATGCCATAACCAGAGAAGGGTGTTAACGAATTATGACTAAAAGTCCTTATGGATTGTGTATAATGGAGTTAATCTAAATGGGGAAGTGTTATTATGCTAATTTGGATTCATTTATTAACGTGGTTGGTTCTTTTTATTGTGGTTTGTATCGCTCTTTTTTCGAACTGGCATTTTAAAGCCATGACGATGATTGCCAGACTCTGTTATGTGATTTTAATTATTTCGGGAATTTTTCTGATCCCATTTGCATGGGGACGTGATCCAATCTTGACGATTATCAAGGTTGTTTGCGCGTTACTATTGATTGGTCTGATTGAGATGGCGTTTGCCTTTAAATCACAACAGAAACTTTCAGGATGGTTTTTGTGGATGACCGTGATTGCAATTATAGTGGTGGCAATTCTTGGATTGCTTCTAGCAGGTGGTCGACCGTTTATTCATTTTATGTAAAAAAGAAGCACTACCAATTTAATCGGTAGTGCTTTAATTTTAGAATGATTCAACTTTTACTTTTTTCTTATCTTCTGAAAAATCGGTATCATGATATTTCTTTTCAAGGGCATGAAACATCATTCGCTTTGCTAGGTTTCCGTTTCGAGCTAGGATGGGTCCATGAAAATAGGTACAAACGGTGTTTTTATAGATGGCACCCTCGGTCCCATCTTTCCCGTTATTTCCATGTCCCTTAATGACCTTACCAAGTGCTCGCTCGCTTGGACCCAGGTATGTGACCCCGGCGTGGTTCTCAAAGCCATGGTATCTTTCCTTGGTTTGTTCGTTTTGAATTTCAATGTTTCCAATGAAACGATTGTCCTTCATTGCATCCGTGTAGTGATCAAGGGCACCAATGCCAGGAAGCTTTTCGCCATTAGCTGCAACGTAGTAGTTTCCAAGTAACTGGAAGCCACCACAAATTGCAATAACAGGCTTGCCTTGTTCAATGAAACGTTTAATTTCGTCCTTTTTGGTTTGAATGTCTTTTGAAACAATGGTTTGTTCAAAGTCTTGTCCACCACCGAAAACCATGAAATCATAATCGTCTGCGTTGAACCCTTCTTCTAAACTAACAACGTTTGAGGTGACCTCAACGCCAATCTGTTTAGCGTAATATCGTAACGACAAAATGTTACCGATATCACCGTAAGTATTCATTAAGTCACCATATAAGTGAGCCACTCGAATGGTTTTTGTCATTAGTCCATTCCTCCTTTAATGAATCCCTTTTGTGCTAGTAAGTGTCTGAATTGAAGCATAGCCGTGTAAGTGGCCAGAACGTAAACTTTTTTAGTGGGAAGCTGCTTAATTTGTTCCAAGACTTTTTCAATGTTTGGTTCAATGATGTGATTGTCGTCATGAACCCCAGCAACCTTAAGGCGGAAGGTAATGTCTTTGTATCGTTCACCACCGGAAATGAATTTTTTAATGTTCATCTTTGGCAGACGTTCAAAGTCGCCATCCCAGATCCAACTCGTGTCAATTCCGTCAGCATAGTTAGCATTTTCAAGAAAGACAAACGAAAATGGTTCCCTTTCATGAGAAATCATGTCAATGACTTGATTAAGTCCCACTGGATTTTTAACTAACACAATGGTTACTTCTTTATTACCAACTTTGATTTCTTCCTGTCTTCCAAAGAGTCGCTTGTTGGTTTCAAAAGCGTGTTTAATTTGATCAGGACGAACTCCCATTTGTCGACCCGCCGCATAAGCTGCGAGAGCATTGTAAATATTGTATGTTCCACCAACATCAATTGAATACTGGTTTCCATCAATGTCAAAGGTTGAACTAGTTGGGGTTTCGTCCACCACTTTAGTGACTTTGTAATCTAGTTCTGGACGATGGAAACCACAGTTAGGACAGAAGTAATCACCTAAATTTCCGTAAGTGATGTAATGGTAGTGCATAATGTGCGAACAAACGGGACAAAGGACCCCATCCGTGTTAGGGGCTGCCTTGATGTCTTTATCAGCTGGTTGATCTTGAAAGCCATAGAACACTTGTTGATTTGGCATTTTTTTAGAGTTAAAAATGGCGGAATCACCGTTTGCAACCACTAAGGCATCTGGAGCTAGTAAGATCCCATTTAAGATTTTTTGGTAGGTAGTGTAAATCTCACCATAACGATCCAGTTGGTCACGGAAGATATTAGTCAAAACAAACATCTTTGGTTTGATGGCCTTAACAACCGGTTTTACGTTGGCTTCGTCAACTTCTAAGACTGCAATTGGATTTTCACCATATTTGGGATGCTTTGCTTGTAAAAAGGTTGAGACAATTCCCTGAGTCATGTTAGATCCAGTTGGATTAGTCAGAATTTGATCATATTCTTCCTTTAGGACTTGAACGATCAGTGCGGTAGTCAAAGTTTTACCGTTCGTTCCTGACACAATAATCACATCGTAATTTTTACCCAGCGTCTTTAAAATATTGGGATCAATTGCAGTGGTTATTTTTCCTGGTAATGAGCTACCACGGTGCAAAAAATTATGCAGGAACCAGTAAGATGACTTACCAGCCATGGTGGCAATTCTACTCTGAAATGACATAATGAGTTCTCCCTTAGAAATGATTAGTTTTGCACAATTAAAATAATTCTATCATAAAATTACGCTTATAAGTAAGAATAGTAACTAATTTAAGAAAAAGCAATTATTCAAATGGTAGAACAAATTTTGAATTTGGATGCGAAAAAGTGGTAAATTCGATATAATGAAAAAGTTAGTGAAAATAGAGAAAAGGTGATAACTTGGCACAACTATTCTTTCGTTACGGAGCAATGAATAGCGGAAAATCAATCGAAATTATCAAAGTCGCTCATAACTATGAGGAACAGGGTAAATCAGTTATTTTGATGACAAGTGGCGTTGATACCAGGGAAAAGAAGGGGACCATTGCTTCTCGGATTGGGTTGACTCGCAAGGCCCTTTCAATTAATTCTGATTCAAACGCATTTAAAATGGTAAAAGATGAAATTGAAAAACGCGATGAACCCATTAGTTGTGTGTTAGTTGATGAAGCCCAGTTTTTAAATAAGCATCACATCTTCGAATTAACCGAAGTGGTTGATCAATTACATATTCCGGTCATGGCATTTGGACTTAAAAATGATTTTCAAAATAAATTGTTTGAGGGATCGAAGTATTTACTATTGTATGCGGATAAGATTGAAGAAATGAAAACGATTTGTTGGTTTTGTGAAAAGAAAGCAATTATGAACTTAAGAGTCCATGATGGAAAGCCCGTTTACGAGGGCGAGCAGATCTTTATGGGTGGTAACGAGTCATATTATCCTGTTTGTCGTTATCATTATTTCAATCCTCCGATTGAAGCACAAAAGAATAAGGAGTAATAAGAATGGCTGAAGCCGATATGGATAAAATTTTTGATAAATTACAATCCGTTTCTGACAGATATGATGAATTAAACGAACTAATCAGTGATCCAGAAGTGATTGCTGACACCCAAAAATTCATGAAACTCTCAAAAGAAGAGGGCAGTCTCAGAGAAACGGTTGAAACTTACAATAAGTATAAAAAGATTAGTAAACAATTAGATGATGATGAGACCATGTTAAGAGAAAAACTTGATAGCGAAATGGAAGACATGGTCAAATCCGAGATTAGTGATTTAAAGGATCAGAAGACGCAACTTGAAGATCAAATGAAGTTGTTGTTGATTCCAAAGGATCCTAATGACGAGAAAAATATTATCATGGAAATTCGTGGAGCAGCTGGTGGAGATGAGGCCAGTTTGTTTGCGGCGGACTTGTATAACATGTATACCAAGTATGCTGAACGTCAGGGATGGAAGATTGAAGTGATCGATGAAACTGATACTGAAGTTGGTGGTTTTAAAGAGATTGTTTTAATGATCACTGGTGATAAAGTCTATTCCAAGTTAAAGTACGAAAATGGTGCTCATCGAGTACAACGAATTCCTTCGACAGAATCGGCTGGACGAGTTCACACTTCCACAGCTACCGTTGGTGTAATGCCTGAGGAAGAAGATGTGGACATTGACATTGATCCAGGCGATATTCGAACGGATGTCTATCGCTCCTCTGGTGCTGGTGGTCAACATATTAACAAAACTTCATCAGCCGTCCGAATGACCCACCTCCCAACTGGGATTGTGGTTGCAATGCAAGATGAGCGTTCTCAACAACAAAACCGTGCTAAGGCAATGCGGGTTTTAAAAGCTCGTGTTTATGACTACTACAAACAAAAAGAACAGAATGAGTACGATGAGAAACGGAAAGATGCCATTGGAACGGGTGACCGTTCTGAACGAATCCGGACTTATAACTATCCTCAAAATCGAGTTACTGACCATCGAATTGGATTGACCTTGAACAAGTTAGATAAAATCATGGATGGTGACTTAGATGACATCATTGATGCATTAATTGTTTCTGATCAAGCTAAAAAGTTGGAGAAATTGAATGACTCAGAAGCTTAGAAATAATGCAACTGTTTTTGAAGCCCTTAAATGGGCTTCTTTGCGTCTGGAGCAAGAAAATTTGGATCCTGATCAAGGACGCCAGGTGATGAGGTCTTTGATGGGATGGAATTTGACGGATTTGCTGATGAATTATCGGTTTAATTTGTCTGATGATCAGGAAGCTAAGTTTATTGAAATGATAGAACGGGTTCTAAATCATGAGCCACTGCAATATGTAATTGGAACTGCTAATTTTTATGGATACACGTTTCAAGTTAATCCTAGTGTTTTGATTCCAAGGCCTGAAACGGAAGAATTAGTGGAATGGATCTTAAATGATTACGATGATCATCCTATTAACGTATTGGATGTTGGAACTGGTAGTGGTGCCATTGCGGTTTCATTAAAAAAGCAACGCCCAAGTTGGAAAGTAACTGGTTCTGATATTTCACTTAATGCATTAAAAATTGCTCAAAAAAATGCAACGTCAAATCACACCGAAATTAATTTTGTTCAGAGTGACCTATTTGGAGCTTTTAGTGAACAAAAATTTGACCTGATTGTCTCTAATCCACCATATGTGGGTCAAAATGAGATTAAGTATATGGATGAAAGTGTCTTAAAATATGAACCACGTCAGGCTTTATTTGCTGATAATAATGGACTTTCAATCTATCAGAGAATTTCGCGTGATGTTGATGCTCATTTAGAGAGGGATGGCTCTCTTTATTTAGAAATTGGCTTTAGACAGGGAGATCCGGTTCAAAAGATTTTGATGAATGATAATAAAAGGCGGTCGGTTCGTCTCCGAAGGGACATGGCAATGCGTGATCGAATGATTAAAATGAAATAAAGGAGAATTTTTAAAATGGATACAAAGATATTTACGCCGGATCAGATTGATGCGGCCGCAGAAGAACTTAAGAAGGGGAACCTCGTTTCTTTTCCCACCGAAACAGTTTACGGACTAGGGGCCGATGCTACTAATGTCTCAGCGGTTAAAAAGGTTTATAAAGCTAAGGGACGTCCAAGTGATAACCCATTAATCGTTCACGTTGCTGATGTTGAGACGGTTGAGAAGTATGCTCAACCGTTAGACGAAGAAGTAAAAAGATTAATGAAAACGTTTTGGCCAGGTCCATTGACAATCATCTTAAAGTTAAAAAGGGGTGCACTTGCTAAAGAAGTTACTGGTGGACTTGATACCGCTGCTTTTCGAAATCCTGATAAACAGTCAACTCTAAATTTGATTAAGGCCGCTGGTGTTCCATTAGTAGGTCCATCAGCAAATACGTCTGGCAAACCCAGTCCTACCCTTGCAAAGCACGTTTATCATGATTTAAATGGTAAAATTGCGGGGATTTTAGACGACGGTGCTACTGACTTTGGGGTTGAATCGACAGTTATTGATATGTCAACGGGGAAGCCAGCAATCTTGCGTCCTGGTGCAGTTACCGTTGACCAGATTGAAAAAGTCGTAGGCCCAGTTGACGATGCCGTTCATCATGTTAGTGCGGATCAGGTTCCAAAGGCTCCTGGAATGAAGTACCGTCATTATGCCCCAGATGCTCAGGTTCAAATTGTTGACCATAAAGATGACTGGAAGCGAGCGGCTGATTGGATTAAAAAACAAGATGGGACTGTGGGAGTTATGGCAACTGACGATGTAATTGATGCAGTTGACTGGCCAAACAATGCAGAAATTTACAGTCTTGGAAGTGATATTAATACGGCCAGTCATTTACTATTTGCCGGACTTCGTCAATTTGATTTAGAAGATGGCGTTGACAATATTTTGACACAGGGATTTACCCCAATTGAATTAGGGGAGGCTTACATGAACCGCTTAAACAAATCCGCAGGACAAAAGCACTTTGAATAGTATACTTAATTCAAATAGTGAAATGAGGTAGATATCATGTCAGACAAAGAGTATGAAAAGATGGATCCTGAACTTTGGGATGCCATTCACGGTGAAAAAAAGCGTCAAGAGGACACAATTGAGTTGATTGCATCCGAGAACATTGCCTCAAAGGGTGTCCGAGCCGCCCAGGGCTCCGTTTTAACCAATAAATATGCGGAAGGCTATCCTGGTCATCGTTATTACGGTGGCTGTGAGTATGTTGATAAAGTGGAGACGCTGGCCATTGAACGAGCAAAAAAGTTATTTGGTGCTGAGTATGTAAACGTGCAACCTCATTCCGGCTCTCAAGCTAATCAGGCTTCATATGCCGCTTTCTTAAAGCCGGGAGATAAGATCCTTGGAATGGACCTAAATGCCGGTGGACACTTGTCGCATGGTGCTAGGGTCAACTTTTCTGGTAAGATTTATCAGTCGTTCACTTATGGCGTTAATCCAGAGACTGAGCAACTTTATTACGATCATATTCAAACAATTGCAGAGGAAGTAAAACCGCAAATTATCGTAGCTGGTGCATCTGCCTATAGTCGAATCATTGATTGGCAGAAATTTAGAGAGATTGCTGATAGTGTGGGAGCCTACTTAATGGTAGATATGGCTCACATTGCTGGTCTGGTTGCAACCGGATTACATCCTAGTCCAGTAGGAATTGCCGATGTAGTGACAACTACGACTCATAAAACCTTGCGTGGTCCTCGTGGTGGAATGATTTTAAGCCAAAATAAGTACGCCAAAAAGATTAAATCAGCCGTTTTTCCTGGTACCCAAGGTGGTCCTTTAGAACAAGTAATTGCTGCTAAAGCGGTTGCCTTTCATGAAGATTTACAACCCGATTTTGTTACTTATTCCAAGCAAATTCTTAAAAATGCGAATGCCATGGCTGACGAGTTCAATAATTCCGAACATTTACGAGTAGTTTCTGGTGGAACTGATAATCATTTAATGACCGTTGATCTGACCGATACCGGTTTAAATGGTAAACAAGCTCAAGACATGTTGGATTCATTAATGATTACCACTAACAAGGAAGCAATTCCAAATGAAAAGTTGAAACCAACTTTAACTAGTGGACTACGAATTGGGACTCCCGCGATCACTTCAAGAGGGTTTGATGAGAATGATTCAAAGAAAGTTGCTGATTTAATTATTAAAGCCATTGACAATTACGATCAACCCGATGTTTTGGCTCAAATCAAGAGTGACGTATCCAAATTGTGTAAAGAAAACCCAATTACACGATAAGGAGCTAGAAATTTTTTGGTATTCCTTGTGTTATAATAGGTATAAATATAATACGAAGAGGAGAGTGCGTTATGGGCGAGTTTCACGTAATGGATCATCCGTTGATCCAACATAAATTAAGCATTATTAGAGATAAGAATTGTGGGACACGTGAGTTTAGAGAAGTCGTTAATGAAATTGCTAGTTTGATGGTTTTTGAAGTTGCTCGTGATATGCCACTTAAAGACGTTGAAGTTGAGACACCTGAAGGAACTGCGCACGCTAAGAAATTAGCTGGTAAAAAAGTTGCTGTTGTGCCAATTCTGAGGGCTGGAATTGGAATGGTAGATGGGGTACTTGATCTAATTCCTACAGCCAAAGTTGGTCATATCGGGATGTATCGTGATGAAAAAACCTTTCAGCCCCACGAATACTTTTTAAAGTTGCCAAGTGATATTGGTGAGAGGCAGATCTTCGTTGTTGATCCAATGCTTGCTACGGGTGGATCTGCAATCATGGCGCTCGATGCATTAAAGAAACACGGCGCTAATCCCAAGAACATTAAGTTTGTTTGTCTAGTTGCCGCTCCTGAGGGAGTTAAAGCGGTTCAAAAAGCTGAACCAGAAGTTGACATTTATGCCGCTGCACTTGACGATCATCTTGATCATGGTTACATCGTTCCTGGGTTGGGAGATGCTGGTGACCGTTTGTTTGGAACAAAATAGAAATAATAATTTTAAGTGAGAGTTAGTGAACTCCCACTTTTTTGTTAGATTGCTTTACGTAAAGGCCGGGTTTAAGTTTTACCAATTTCAATTGTGAAGTAATTGTTATAAAGACTATAAAATTAGAATTTTTGGTGCTTTATAGCTTTGAAATTTGCCTGAAATGGTGGTATTATTTCATCAGATTTGAATAAGTGAGCTTTTGACTTGTTTGAATATAGAATCGCAATTATTCAACTACTTTTTATGGCACGTTTTTTATTGCGAGTGATAATAGTTGCGAAAAGAGGTGATATCTGTGGAGCCAACTCGTACTTTTCAATTTTTAGGTCTTACTTTCAACGTCAGCAATATGATTTCTGGTGTGATTGTGGCTGTTGTTTTGTTCGCTTTTATATTCGTCTGCTCGAGAAACCTGCAGTTGAAACCAAAGGGGAAACAGAATTTATTGGAGTACATGATTGATTTTACAAATGGAATTATAAAGTCAACGATTGGTAATGATGCGCCTAAGAATTATGGACTATGGGCATTTACGCTATTCTATTTCATCTTAATAGCTAACTTACTTGGTTTGTTCTTGCATATTCAGGTAGGTAATATTGTCTACGTCAAGAGTCCTACGGCCGATCCAATCGTCGCTTTGACGTTCTCATTAATGTCTCTGACATTTGCTATGTATTGTGGTGTTGAGAAACTAGGTTATAAGGGACACTTTAAGGGATTCTTACAACCTGTCTTCTTGTTCCTACCGATCAACCTGCTTGAGGAGCTTACGAACTTCTTAACACTTGGAATTCGTGTTTATGGGAATATCTTTGCTGGTGAATTGTTGGCCGGGATAATTGCTAATTTAGCATTTTCAAATGGATTGTGGCTGATTCCAGTCGCTGCCCCACTTGAGTTAGCATGGCAAGGATTCTCAGTGTTTATTGGCTGTATTCAAGCCTATGTATTTGTAACATTATCATCTGTATATGTTTCTCAAAAATTATCAATTGAGGAATAAGAAAATAGGAGGATTATATTATGGGAGCTATTGCTGCTGGAATCGCAATGTGTGGTGCCGCTATTGGTGCCGGAATTGGTGACGGTTTAATTATTTCCAAGATGCTTGAAGGTATGGCACGCCAACCAGAATTATCAGGAACACTTAGAACTAATATGTTCATTGGTGTTGCCTTAGTTGAAGTTATGCCCATCTTGGCCTTTGTTGTTGCCTTCTTGGTTATGAACAAATAGAGAAAACATTTTCTTAGTTTAGAAAAAGGAGGTGTCAATAGATGTATACACATTTAGTTATTGCGGCTGGATTCAATGTTGGTGATATGCTGTTCTATGCCATCTTGTTCTTACTCTTGATGTGGATTGTTAAGATTTTCGCATGGAAACCCGTCACAAAGATGATGCAAGATCGTGCAACTAAAATTGCCAACGATATTGATTCTGCTGAACAATCACGTAACGATGCTGCTAAGTTAGCCAAAGAACGTGCCGATGCATTACAAAACTCGCATGACGAAGCAACCAAAATCGTTAGTGATGCTGAACAAGCTGGTCAAAAACGTCGCGACACAATTATTTCCGATGCTCAAGATGATGCTAAAACCTTAAAGGATAAAGCTCATAAAGATATCGAACAAGAACGTGAAGACGCTTTAGCAAGTACTAAAGATGATGTGGCAGATTTATCTATTGAGATTGCTTCCAAAATCATTAAAAAGAACTTAAATGCTGATGATCAAAAAGCATTAATCGATTCTTATATTGAAGGGCTAGGTAATCCAAATGAGTCTAGATAAGGTTACGCTTGCCAAAAGATATTCTAATGCGCTCTTTCAAGTACTAGAAGAACATGATGAGTTAGAAACTGGGAACGCTGATTTAATGGCGATTAAAGACATTTTTCAAAGTGACCCTGGTTTATCTATCGCATTAGCAGGGCCAGTACTTGATCTTAAGCAAAAAGATTCGATCATTAATTCTTTGATTGATGGCGCAACTTCTCAGTACGTCAAGAATTTTGTAAAGATGGTCTATGACTATGGGCGTATTAATGATATGGTCGCGATTATTGATGAATTTGGCAAATTATATGATAAGAAGCAAGGAATCGTGCGTGCTAGCGTAGTTACAGCAGTTCCAATGAATGACGAAGAGAAAGACAAGTTAACCAAGACATTTGCCAAAAGGGTTGGTGCTAAAACAGTTGACTTATCTGCGAAAGTAGACAGTAGTATTATTGGCGGTGCGATTTTGTCGTCAGATAACGTTGTTTACGACGGAAGTGTTCGTACTAAAATTAAAGAAGTACGGAATTTGCTCTCTTAGTCGATAAGATATCTATATTGAAGAGGTGAAACTTTTATGAGCATTAAGGCTGAAGAAATTAGTGCCCTAATTAAAAAACAATTAGATGGCTACAAAGACGAACTTAACGTCGACGAGACTGGTGTCGTTACCTATGTTGGTGACGGTGTTGCTCGTGCATATGGTCTAGATAATGCTTTATCCGGTGAATTACTGGAGTTCCAAAATGGTGTTTATGGAATGGTGCAAAACCTCGAAAGCAACGAAGTTGGTATCGTTGTTTTAGGTGACTTTACAGGTATTCGTGAAGGTGACAGTGTTAAAAGAACCGGAAGAATCATGGAAGTTCCTGTTGGAGACAATATGGTTGGACGAGTTGTGAACTCATTAGGCCAACCAATTGATGGTAAAGGTGAGATCAAGACCGATCAAACTGCTCCAATTGAGAAAAAAGCACCTGGAATCATGCAACGTCAAAGTGTTAAACAACCACTACAAACTGGTATCAAATCAATTGATGCTTTGGTTCCAATTGGTAGAGGTCAACGTGAGTTGATCATTGGTGATCGAAAGACTGGTAAGACTTCAATTGCGATTGATACAATCTTGAACCAAAAAGATCAAGATATGATTTGTATCTACGTTTCAATTGGACAAAAAGATTCAACTGTTAGACAACAAGTAAACACTCTCCAAAAGTACGGTGCGATGGATTATACAATCGTCATGTCAGCTGGTCCATCAGAACCTGCTCCCTTGCTTTACATTGCACCATATGCTGGTGCAACCATGGGTGAGTATTTCATGGACAAGGGTAAAGATGTTTTGATTGTTTTCGATGACTTAACGAAACAAGCTAATGCTTATCGTGAACTTTCCTTAATTTTGAGACGTCCACCTGGCCGTGAAGCTTATCCTGGTGATATTTTCTACACCCACTCACGTTTACTTGAACGTGCTGCTAAGTTGAGTGACAAGATGGGTGGCGGTTCGATGACCGCTCTTCCAATTGTTGAGACGCAAGCAGGGGATGTTTCCGCTTATATTCCAACCAACGTAATTTCAATTACTGATGGTCAGATCTTCTTAAACTCTGACATGTTCTATTCTGGAGACCGTCCAGCCGTTGATGCTGGTACTTCAGTTTCTCGTGTTGGTGGAGATGCCCAAATTAAGGCAATGAAAAAGGTTGCTGGTACATTACGTTTGGATCTTGCTTCATATCATGAACTTGAATCGTTTGCTCAATTCGGTTCTGATCTTGATGAAGCTACTAAAGCTAAGCTGGATCGTGGATCTAGAACGGTGGAAGTCTTAAAGCAACCACTTCATTCGCCACTACCAGTTGAAAAACAAGTTTTGATCTTGTATTGCTTAACTCATGGCTACCTAGATAAAATTGCCGTTGATGATGTTTTAAGATTCCAGGATGAGATCTTCAAATTCTTTGATACAAATTATCCTGACCTACTTGAAAGCATTAAGAAAACTGGTGATCTTCCAGATGAAAAGAAGCTAAACAGTGCAATCCAAGAGTTTGCAAGCACCTTTAAGCCTTCAGCTAAGGGTGACAGTATAGTTAATAGTAATTAACTTGAAGGGAGGATAACAACTAATGGCTGAATCGATGAATGATGTAAAGCACAGAATCGCATCGACCAAGAGTACACGTCAGATTACCGAGGCGATGCAGATGGTTTCAACGGTTAAGTTGAACAGAATTCAGGCACATACAGAGAACTATAATCAGTATGTATCTAAGGTTAAGTCTGTAATCGCTCATCTGGCTCAGTCCGATTTGTTAGAGGATAATAAACCTTCAAGTCAAGATTCAAAAAATGCTAAGAAAAAGACCGCCTATATTGTAATTTCATCTGATCGTGGAATGGTTGGAAGCTACAATAGTAATGTAATCAGAGGTACCAATGAGTTTATTGAAAAGCACACTCCAAATACTGATGATTATATGATTTTAGCAATTGGTGGTAATGGTGCAGACTTCTATAAGAAGCGTGGAGCAAACGTTGCATACGAAAATCGTACCGTTTCAGATGTTCCCACTTATACCGAAGTTCAAGGGATCGTTAAGGCCATTACCTCCATGTATAATGATGGAATTTATACTGATTTGTACATTTGTTATAATCACTTCGTTAACCGAATTTCCTCTGATTTTAGGGCTGAAAAGCTTCTTCCCATGGATAAGGAGTCAATTCAATCATCTATGGATGATAAAAATAGTGGTCAAGCTGGATCTGATGTCAAAGTTAAAAACTTGATTGAAGATTATGATATTGAGCCATCCGCTAAGGCTGTGCTTGGTGTTGTAATTCCTCAATATGCTGAAAGTTTAATGTATGGAGCAATCTTGGATGCCAAGACAGCTGAACATGCTTCCAGTTCAACCGCAATGAAATCAGCCACTGATAATGCCGATGATTTGATTTCATCACTTGAACTCAAGTATAACCGGGCACGACAGGCAGCTATCACTACTGAAATTACAGAAATTACTGGTGGTCAAGAAGCATTGAACCATTAATAGATGGGAGGAATTAAAGCATAATGAATACTACTGGTAAAGTACAACAAGTTATCGGGCCAGTTGTTGATGTTAAATTTCCCCTAGACGGTGATTTACCAGAAATTAATACTGCTTTGAACGTTAAAAAGGGTGACAACAAGCAATTAGTTGTTGAAGTTGCTCTTGAGTTAGGTGACGGAGTGGTACGTACCATCGCTATGGACGGAACCGATGGTTTACGTCGTGGGATGGATGTTGAAAATACTGGTGCTCCAATTGAAGTGCCAGTAGGTAATGATACTCTAGGTCGAGTATTTAATGTTTTAGGTCAGCCAATTGATGGTGGACCAGAATTTGGTCCTGATCAAACGAGATGGGCCATTCACAGACAACCACCTAAGTACGATGAGTTAAACCCATCGACTGAAGTTCTTGAAACTGGAATTAAAGTTATTGATTTATTAGCTCCATATATTCGTGGAGGTAAAGTTGGATTATTCGGTGGTGCCGGTGTTGGTAAGACCGTTTTGATTCAAGAATTAATTCATAACATTGCTCAGGGTCATAACGGTATTTCCGTTTTCACTGGTGTTGGTGAAAGAACCCGTGAAGGTAATGATATGTACTTTGAAATGAAAGGATCGGGTGTGTTAAAGCATACTGCCATGGTGTATGGTCAGATGAATGAGCCACCTGGTGCTCGTATGCGTGTGGCATTGACGGGTCTTACACTTGCTGAGTACTTTAGAGATGCTGAAGGTGATGATGTTCTTTTATTCATTGATAACATCTTTAGATTTACCCAAGCTGGTACGGAAGTTTCAGCTCTGTTAGGACGTATTCCATCAGCCGTAGGTTATCAGCCTACTCTAGCTACTGAAATGGGACAACTTCAAGAACGAATCACATCAACTAAAAAGGGTGCGATCACTTCAATTCAAGCTGTTTACGTTCCAGCCGATGATTATACCGATCCTGCTCCTGCAACAACGTTTGCCCATTTGGATGCTACCACTAACCTTGAGCGTTCATTAACGCAACAAGGTATTTATCCTGCCGTTGATCCATTGGCATCAACATCATCTGCCCTTTCTCCAGAAATCGTTGGACAAGAACACTTTGACGTTGCAAGTCAAGTTCAACACGTTCTTCAGCGATATCGTGAATTACAAGATATCATTTCAATTCTAGGAATGGATGAATTATCCGACGAAGAAAAGACGATTGTTGGTCGTGCTCGTCGTATTCAATTCTTCTTATCACAAAGTTTCACCGTTGCCGAACAGTTTACGGGTCTTCCAGGTAAGTATGTATCCGTTAAGGATACTATCGCCGGCTTCAAGGGAATTCTTGAAGGTAAGTACGATGATATTCCTGAAGACTGTTTCAGAAACTGTGGTGGAATTGATGATGTCGTTGCAAACTACAACAAACTGAAAGAACAAAAAGCAAGTCAAAGCAAATAGGAGGCTGATCTAATTGGCTGATAATAAATCGTCAGTATTAACCGTTAGTATCGTTACTCCTGATGGCGAGGTTTATTCCAATGATCAAGTCACCATGGCTATCATTGAAACCATGATGGGTGACCTTGGAATTTTAGCTAACCATGTTCCAGTGATTGCTTCTTTAAAAATTGGTGAAACGAGGTTTAAGTTTAACGGAAATGACATGGATACCGTTGCGGTCAATGGTGGATTTGCCGAATTTTCCAATAATACTTTAACCATCGTTGCTGATAGTGCTGAACGTAAAGGTGACATTGATGTATCGAGAGCTACTCATGCCCGAGAGCGTGCAGAACAGAAGATTAAAGATGCTCAATCTAAGAACGATACGGATGCATTGAAACGTGCACAAGTTGCTTTACAAAGAGCTGTTAATAGAATTAATGTTGCACAACATTAATTAAAAAAGAGGAACTTTTTAGTTCCTCTTTTTTGTTACAATTTTTTACATGGACCTCCGATTTACGACAATTGAATGATTTTATGATAGTATATAGTAAGAATGAATATTAGGAGTATCGCGTAATGAATCCATTTGGAGTTGAATCTTTAATAACAATAATTAGCCAGCTATTCTTTATTGCATTAGCTTTTTGGTCTATACAAGGAATTCACTTTGAACGGTTTTTACCAATTCAAGAACGACAGGGGAAGGTCTTGATTGTCCTCCTTTCGATCGTAATTGGTTTTATATGCAGTTCGTTCTTTATGTCATTCATTGATAACTTAAAAAATTTAACAGTACTATTTAAATAATACGTAATAGGAGAGAGTACCATGGAAAAAATTGTTGTGCATGGCGGAAACAAACTTAATGGTCGAGTTCACATTGAGGGTGCAAAAAATGCCGTTTTACCGATTCTAGCTGCTACTATTCTTGCAAGTGATGGCGAGACTGTTTTAAACAACTGTCCCATGTTGTCCGATGTGTTTACTATGAATGAAGTTTTAAAACATTTGGGTATTCAAGTTGATTTTGATAAAAGTAAGAATAAAATTACAGTGGATGCTTCTGGAAAAATTTCACCAGAAGCTCCGTACGAATATGTTTCAAAAATGAGAGCCTCAATTGTTGTGATGGGTCCACTTTTAGCTCGCTTAGGTCAAGCAAAAGTTGCTTTACCAGGGGGATGTGCAATTGGAAGTCGTCCCATTGACTTACATTTGCGTGGCTTTGAAGCCTTAGGTGCTCACATTGAACAACATGATGGTTACGTAGAAGCATCTGCTCCTAACGGACTTACTGGAACCGATATTTATTTCGATTTTCCAAGTGTTGGTGCTACTCAAAATGTAATGATGGCCGCTACCCTTGCAAAGGGAACTACCAAGATTCAAAACGTTGCCCGTGAACCTGAGATTGTTGACTTACAAAAAGTATTGAACAAAATGGGAGCAAAAGTTTCTGGAGCAGGCACTGATACGATTACAATTACCGGAGTATCAAGTGTTCATGGTGCTAGTCATGAAGTGGTTCAAGATCGAATTGAAGCTGGGACTTTTATGGTTGCCGCAGCGCTTACTGAAGGAAATCTTTTAATTGAAAACGGAATTACCGAACATAACTTACCATTAATTTCCAAAATGAAACAGATGGGGGTTAAAGTTGAACAAGAACGCGATGGTGTTCGTGTCATTGGACCCGCAAAATTAAAACCAGTTAACGTTAAGACTGCCCCATATCCAGGCTTTCCTACTGACATGCAGCCTCAAATGACAGTATTGCAGTTAAGGGCCGATGGTGTCAGCAAGCTAACGGAAACTGTTTTTGAAAATCGGTTTATGCACATGGAAGAATTACGCAGAATGGGTGCTAAGTTCGACATTAATGGCGAAACGGTCACCATGTATGGACCAACCCATTTTGAGGGTGCTAAAGTTGCTGCGACTGATCTTAGAGCCGCAGCTGCATTGATTTTAGCTGGTCTAGTTGCTGATGGTTATACGGAAGTTACTAATCTGAAGTATCTTGATCGTGGCTACTACGAATTTCACAAGAAACTGCAAAAACTTGGCGCAGAAGTTGAACGAATCCCAATTAAAGAAAGCGACGCAATTGCTAATGACTAACTTGATCGTTAGAAAAATTTAGATAATTTCGTATGTGATAATTCTCTTTTGCTATTCTGGATATGCTATAATTTAGTTAAACGATGTTACGGAAGGAAGTATTTTTATGGCACAAGATATTGGGATTGACTTAGGAACTGCTAACGTTCTTATATACGTTACGGGGAAGGGTATTGTTCTTAATGAACCATCTGTAGTTGCCGTTGATACTAAAACAAATAAGGTATTGGCGGTCGGTTCTGAAGCTTACCAAATGGTAGGTAGAACTCCTGGAAACATTAAAGCCATTAGACCTTTAAAAGACGGAGTTATTTCTGATTTTGATATTACTCAAGAAATGCTTTCGTATTTTATCAGTAAATTAAGCGTTAAGGGCGTTGTTTCTAAACCACAGACGATGATCTGTGCTCCTACAAACATCACTAACATTGAACGAAAAGCAATTATCCAAGCAGCGGAACGCGCAGCTGGTGGCGAAGTTTTCATTGAAGAAGAGCCTAAAGTAGCTGCCGTGGGTGCTGGTATGGATATCTACCAGCCTCATGGTAGTATGGTAATCGATATGGGTGGTGGAACCTCAGACATTGCGGTTCTTTCACTCGGTGATATCGTAGCCAGTAAATCACTTAAAATTGCTGGAGATGTGATGAACGTTGATATCGTTAACTTCTTGAAACAAGAACATAACCTTATTATCGGTGAACACACCGCTGAACGAATTAAAATGCAGATTGGAACGGCAGACGTTTCCACCCAAGATGTTAAAGAGATGGAGGTTAGAGGTCGTGACTCAGTTAGTGGGATGCCTAAATCGGTAACCATTACTAGTCAGGAAGTTGCGAGAGCTATTAGTGGTTCAATTAACTCCATTGTGTCAGGTGCAAAGGCAGTCTTAGAGACAATTCCACCAGAAATTTCAGCTGATATTATTGATCGAGGAGTAATGTTAACCGGTGGTGGTGCACTTCTTAAAGACATTGATACTGTAATTTCAAATGCGTTAACGGTTCCGGTTTATATTTCTGAAGATCCTTTAGACAATGTTGCAAAAGGTGCTGGTGAAATGCTTGAGCATATGAGTAGCAATAAAAAGAGTCGTGGATTTTTCAGTAGAAAATAATTGAGAGAAAAAATTGAAACGAATATTTATATCTTTAATTAAGTTTTACCAGCGTTTTATTTCACCATTGTTTCCGCCTAGTTGTCGGTACTCACCAACCTGTTCGCATTATACGCTCGAAGCGATCAATCGCTTTGGAGCATTGAAAGGGACACTGATGGGGTTTACACGAATTTTGAGGTGTAATCCACTGGTTAAGGGTGGATACGATCCAGTTCCCAAGAAGTTTTCATTGGGAAGAAATAAAAAAGCTGAGGAAGATTATCGTCGCTCAATGAAGCTAAAATAGTTGATTTTATCAACTATTTTTTATTCTAGGAGGTTTTTAAGCGTGGCTCGAAAAGAAAAACGAATCGGTGTTAATATTATTGATGATCCAGAAGAAAACGCGTTGAAATTGGTGCAAATTGGCGGTCATACCGTGGGCACCATTGAAGAAAAGAACGGGAAGTCAATTTGTGTGGTTGGTGACAAAACTTTCCATGAAAACAGCGAAGAAGATGCTGTTGCTGAGGTAATAAGAGAGTATAATTTGCACCAAAGATAAATATGATTTATGAAAAAAAGGAGTTCTAATCGTGTTTAATAGGTCGGAAAGTACAGACGAGAATCGAATCGATTGGGGAATCATTTTTTGTGTACTGATGCTTGCTTTGGTGGGCATAGGGTCGATCTTTGTAGCTGCCAGTCATGATACAAGTCAAACAAGTGTCGTAAAGGCGGTTGTTTCGCAATTAGTGTGGTACGCAATTGGTGCAATTGCCATCGTTGTGATTATGCAATTTGATTCCGAACAGTTATGGAAATTAGCACCTTATGCGTATTGGTTTGGGATCTTTCTTTTAGTTGCTGTTTTGTTCTTGTATAGTCGTTCCTATGCGGCACAAACTGGTGCTAAAAGTTGGTTTCAGTTAGGGCCACTGACATTTCAACCATCTGAAATCATGAAACCTGCATATATTTTGATGTTGGCTAAAGTCATTGCTTCTCACAATAATGAACATCCAATTCATGAAACTCGAAGTGATTGGGCGTTACTTGGTAAAATGATTCTATGGACGATTCCAATTGTGATTTTACTAAAGTTGCAAAATGACTTTGGAACTACCATTGTGTTCATTGCCATCCTGGCGGGGATGATGATTGTATCCGGGGTTACGTGGAAAATACTGGCGCCAATCTTTGGTGTTACAGGTGGTCTTGGTGCCATTGCACTGACACTTGCCATTACTAAAGAGGGCCGAATGTTACTTGGTCATTTTGGCTTTAAGTCTTATCAATTCGCTCGAATTGATACTTGGTTGCATCCTGAGTCAGATACGAGTAACCAAGGATTTCAACTATGGCAAAGTATGAAAGCAGTTGGATCAGGAGGTCTTACTGGAACGGGATTCAATGTTTCAAAAGTTTACGTTCCTGTTCGTGAGTCTGATATGATCTTTTCCGTGATGGGAGAGAACTTTGGATTCATTGGTGGGGTATTATTGATTCTTCTTTATTTCTTATTGATTTATGAAATGATCAAGGTTACTTTTGAGACTAAAAATGTTTTCTATGCCTATATTTCTAGTGGAGTTATTATGATGATTTTATTCCATGTTTTTGAAAACATTGGAATGAGCATTGGGTTGCTGCCAATGACTGGAATTCCGCTCCCATTTGTGAGCCAGGGAGGTTCTGCCTTAATTGGTAACATGATAGGAATTGGGTTGATAATGTCAATGCAATACCATAACAAGAGTTCAATGTTTAGTACAGATAAGAATTTCTCATAAAGCATGAAAGCATGTTCATTCATGCTTTTTTATTTGGGATTATTTACCGGTTAATTTTTGTGTTATAATTAAGGTTCTATTATAAACGACAGAGGTGCGAATATGACTAAAAATAAGAAGCACGTCGCGTTATTATTTGGTGGTAATTCATCAGAACACGACGTCTCAAAAAGATCCGCGCATAATATTTATGATGCGATGGACAAGGATAAGTATGAAGTCAGCTTATTCCTAATTACTAAGGATGGAATCGTCTTGAGCGATGATGCTTCACATCGTGTATTTGATGGTGAAGATGAAACGGATGTGGAAAAAGATGAGATTTTAAATCTCGACATGAATAATCCGCTAGCTCCCATTATTAATTTCGATAGCGCTAAAGATATTGACGTTTTCTTTCCCATTATTCACGGAAACTTAGGGGAAGATGGAACCATTCAGGGGCTATTACGTCTAATGAATAAGCCCTACGTTGGAAGTGGAATCTTAGCTTCTGCAATGTCTTATGATAAGGATATTACTAAGAAAATCCTAGATGAAGCAGGCATTAACAATACCAAATACGTCTTATTGACTCCAGATAATCGTAAAGATTGGAATTATGCTAAATTATCTAAAAAGCTCGGTTCATTAATGTTTATCAAACCAGCCAATCAAGGTTCTTCCATCGGTATTCATCAGGTGCATAATCAAGAGGAATTGGATAGCGGACTAGAAGATGCTTTTCGTTATGACAACAAAATTTTGATTGAGGAAGCAATTGAGGGACCAGAAGAAGTCGAAATTTCTATTTTAGGAAATGAAAATCCCATGGCATCAAAACTAGGGGCAATTAAAGTTCCAGCAGATGACAAATTCTATACCTATGACAACAAGTTCGTGGATGCCAGTCAGGTCCAATTTACCATTCCAGTTGAATTGCCAGATGGTGTCGATGATCAAATCACGAACATGGCATTAGACGCTTATAAGGCCCTTGGATTAAAGGGAATGGCACGAATTGATTTTCTTGTTTCAAAGGATTTTAAGCCGTATTTGAGTGAAGTTAACACATTACCGGGCTTTACCAATATTTCTTTGTATCCGCAACTTTGGGAAGCTTCTGGAATTAGTTATACCGAATTAATCGATAAATTGATTGAACTAGCTTATGCTGAATTTGACCGTCAATCTAAAATTTTGCATGACTTTAAGCCGCTTCAAAAGGGCGATCAGAAAAAAGTATATAAGGATAAATAATAAAAAAAGATTATGACATAGTCATAATCTTTTTTTATTTGAAGATTGTTCTTCGTATATACTTATAAGAGGTGATAATAATGGAAAGATGTAACTGGGCAACTAGGAGTCCACGATTAATGAATTACCATGATACGGTGTGGGGTGTTCCAGATTATGACGAAAAAGCATTATTTAGAGAACTGTCACTAGAAATAATGCAGGCAGGACTTCAGTGGAATTTAATTTTGAAGAAGTTAGACGGACTGGATAGCATTTATCATAATTTTGATTTTAACTATTTGTCTACTCACGCAGAAACCATCAAAGACACTGCAATGAGTGACAAACGTGGAATTAGAAATCGATCGAAACTTGATGCCATTTTAACCAATGCCAAGATTGTTTTTGAGTTAGAGGGAAAGGGGATTCATTTTTTTGACCAATTATGGCAGCAGGTGAATTATACTCCCGTTGACCATTTAATTATTGATGATCAAATCGATATTTCGGAAATGAGACCAATGATTAAAAAATTTAATCTGGTTTTTCAAATGTATCATTTTAAAAGAGTTGGGCCCACAACACTCTATTCGTTTTTACAAGCTTCGGGGATTATTAATGATCATAACGTTAATTGTTTTAGACACGATGAAATTTTGAATCGTCAAGGGAGATGACGTGCAATTGGAAGTCATAATGCCCTCAAAAGCGCTATTGAAAAAGATTGGAGCGAGAATTAAAAAACGCCGAATTGATATTCATATGACGCAGTCGGAGCTTGCCAAAGGACTATGTACTCAGTCAACCATCAGTGCGCTTGAAAATGATGGGTGTTTTAATCAATGGGTGATTATTCCAGAAATTGTGTCCCGATTGGGATTGAACTTAGACGAAGTTTGTTCTGATGAAAAGTATTGCTATGCTAAAAAAATACTGAAGAAAGTTGAATGCATTCTACTTCATTATCATTTCAAGAAAGCTAATACGATTATTGAAACAATTAAAGTTGAGAATATTGATTCAAGAGAAATCAAAGGAAGATATTATTGTGAACGTGGTTTTGCGGAACTATTTTGTGGTTTTTCTTTAGATGAAGTAATCCTATGCTTTCATACTATGATTGACTCGTGTTCCGTCAAAACAAATTTTATTTGTACTGCATGGAGTTATTTGGGCATTGCAATCTCATATCGGAGATTGGGATGTCAAAAATTGGCTCGTAAGTATTTGGATGATGCTTTGGTGAGGATGGGGCAATTGCTACATCGAAGAGAAATGAATACAATTGATCGATATGTTGTCATTAAGTTAGGACTTGCCATTGTCACTTTCGCATTTGTAGCTAACGATAATCAACTAGTGATTTCTGAATCCAATGTTATGATATCTTACCTAAAACGCAAGTATTCCTTCTATTGTTTGAAATCATTTTATAGTTTGAAATATTTGAGTTATAAACGAGAAAAACTGTTTGAAAAGGCAGAAAGCACCCAAATTAAAATCAATCTTTTGAAAGGAGTAAGAGATAGCGGGCGGATTGATAAATTATTAAAAATTGCTAAAACAAAAAATCATTCGAAATAATCATCGAATGATTTTTTGTTTTACTTAGAAACTTTTTGTTTTCCTTTTTTAGGATCAACTTTTTGATTATTTAGATTTGTTCTTACAACTAATACATCACAGACCGCCATCCTAGTGACATATTCAGTTACTGAACCAATTAGTAACCGTTCAACACCATTTAACCCGGTTGCACCGATCATGATTAAATCAATATCGAGTTTGTCTGGAATTTCCTTTGAGATGATTGTTTTCGGTGCGCCATATTCGATTGAATAATCAACTTTGTTAACGCCATCATCCTTAGCTTCTCTGGCGTACTGTTCGAGTGTTTTTTTAGCGTTTTGAGTTACTTCTTCAACTACTGATGTATCAAAACTAGAGATATTTTGAAATGCTCGTGTGTCTACAACGTGGACAATGTGTAAATGAGCATCATTACGTTTGGCAACGGCAACGGCCTTTTTAAAAGCCAACTCGGATTCGTATGAACCATCAACGGGAACTAAAATATTATTGTATTCTTGTAGCATAAAAACCACCTCGATGTTTTATTTAACTTAATTCTAGTATTTTTTAATTGAAAAGTCAGATATAAAGGTTATTTATCCATGTATTGAATGATGAATAGTTCTGGAATCACAGCACACAAACACCCCGCACATAAGACTAGCAGAGTAAAAACAGTGTTATCGAAAAATATTGAAATAATTCCTAAAATTGCTACCACAATTAGAATGACACCACTAATGAGTAAGATGATGCTTAATGAGGTAAACTTTTCGGGATGAAACAGTAGGAAACTTTTATGAGCATGGGTTAAAAAATAAATTCCGTTAATAATTAAAATTACGGAGAAAAATAACATTAAAACTTTGATGAGCATCGACAATTATTCCTTTCCGACATGCTTTTCAGCCTCGTTGATTTTTTCATATTGATCAGCTAGAGCTCTTTCGTATTTACCGTTCAGCTTTGGTTGGTAGTACTTGGCATTCTTAATTTTGTCAGGAAGATACTGTTGTTTAACCCAATCATTGGGATAATTATGTGGGTATTTATAACCGACGTGTCCTAGTTTTTTGGCACCCTTGAAGTGGGCATCTTTTAAGTGCTCAGGAATGTCTCCGTAATTGCCAGTTTTTACGTCAGATAAAGCCTTATCAATCGCTGTAATTCCTGAATTTGATTTTGGTGAAAGACAAAGATCAATGATGGCATCAGACAGTGGAATTCGTCCTTCAGGGAGACCGAGTTTATCAGCAGCTTGCACTGCCGATACTGTTCTGGAAGCAGCAGCCGGATTAGCTAACCCAATGTCTTCATACGCAATTACCATTAATCTTCTGGTTAGGGAGTTTAAATCCCCTGATTCAATTAACCTCGAGGCATAGTGTAGGGCTGCGTTAACATCGGAGCCACGAATTGATTTTTGAAGTGCTGACATCACGTTGTAGTGAGCGTCGCCATTTTTATCTTGACTCAGTGCTTTCTTTTGTAAACAAGCTTCAATATCAGCCAGAGTAATGTGAATGATGCCATCTTGGTCAGGTGTGGTGGACTTGGCAGATAATTCTAGAGCATTTAAAGCGCTTCTTAAATCGCCATTGGTGCTGTGAACTAAAAAGCTCATGGCGTTATGGTCAAGTTTGATCTTTAGATTACCTAAGCCATTTTGCTTGTCCGCTAGTGCCCGCTTAACGGCTTTGGTTATGTCATCACTGGTTAATGGATGAACTTGAAAAATTTCTGTTCTAGAACGAATGGCCGGACTGATATTGATATAGGGATTTTCTGTCGTTGCACCAATTAAGATAATTTGCCCACTTTCTAGTAGTGGTAACAAAAAATCTTGCTTGGTCTTATCTAACCGATGGATTTCATCTAGTAATAACACTACCGTTCCACTCATTTTAGCTTCTTCAGCTACCGCCTGGAGGTCCTTTTTGGTATCAGTTGCTGCATTTAACATCCGAAAAGCATATTTAGTCGAACCCGCAATTGCACTTGCAATGCTGGTTTTTCCGGTACCAGGTGGCCCATATAAAATCATTGATGAAAGCATTTTAGCTTTTACCATGCGATCAATAATCTTGCCCTTGCCAACCAAATCCTGTTGGCCAACAATATCTTCAATTTTAGTGGGCCTCATTCTGTAGGCGAGGGGCTTTTGCATTCTATAGCTTCTTTCTACTTAAATAACCGTGAAAACCATGATTGATGTTTTTTAGGTTGATCGTTGTCATGTTTGGCGTTAACCTTACTAGGATCAAAATCAATATGGTCTTTATTAATTGCCTCTGGAGCGACTAAGACTACCGCATATTGATCGGGCATCGTACCATAAGCGCTGTTGTTTTTTAAAGTAAAGTTGGTGTTATTTTGACTGGCTAACTTCATGTACGGTTGTTGCTGTTCTTCAGCTATATTGCCGTTAATGAAGAGTTGATAAGTGGGGTGTTGTTTCATTTCTTTACTTAACTGATCGATTGCATCCTGGTTTTTATCTTCAGAAACCGTAATGGCGAAGTCGACCCGTTCTCGAAAAGTTCCCAAGTATTTTCGTTGCTCATCTGGGTTAATTTGAGGGGAGTTTCCACTCATTGCTTGATCAAGTCGATTTTGAACTGATCCTTTGTCATCTGTCATAATATTTGCTCCTTATTGAGTATTTACTACATTTTAACATTAAAGAAATTGGAGATACAAAAAGGCGGTCTCAATCGAGATCGCCTTTTCTTTAACAGACACAATATTTTAACGGTTGTAGTATTCAACAACTAATGAAGTATCGATGTCTGCATTTAATTCATCTGGTTGTGGATATCTAGTCAATGAACCCTCAAGCTTATCAGCATCAAATGATACATAAGCAGGGCGGCTCACAACTGATTCGACAGCTTCTTTGATGATGCCCATGTCCTTATCCTTTTCACGAACACCGATCACTTGACCGGGCTTTACTTCGTAAGAAGGGATATCAACCCGCTTGCCATCAACGGTAATATGACCGTGGTTAACTAATTGTCTAGCTTGTCGTCTAGTGGTAGCTAAGCCTAAACGGTAAACCATATTATCTAAACGGCTTTCAAGCATAATTTCAAAGTTATCACCATGCTTACCCTCACGGATTTTACCAGAGCGGTTAAACAATGAGTAAAATTGACGTTCAGTTAAACCATACATGTAACGTAATTTTTGCTTTTCACGTAATTGAACACCATATTCTGAAAGTTTTTGACGACGACCTTGGCCGTGAACACCTGGAGCATATGGACGACGTTGTAATTCCTTACCAGTACCTGATAAAGAAACTCCAAGACGACGAGAAATTCTCCAACTTGGACCTGTATATCTTGACATAAATGAATCCTCCAATAAAATATTTGGAGTAAAATAACGATGTACGCTTAGTATTCGTGCATATCCCTCTGAACTTTCGCCTCAGCAGCCAGTGGGTTACTAATTAAACTACAAGTAGCAAGGACATGTTGACGAGCTTACCGCATACTGCTGCATTATTTTACACAAACTCAATTATATGAAATTAGCACTTAAAAGTCAATGCAACGTTGCAGTCGATGATCTTAAAAACTCAGAATGCTATCATAAATTTTTTCCATTTATGATATAATTACTTTAATAACGAGGAAAAGTTTATACATAATTAATTTGTTGAAGGACGGGTATTTAATGGTTAACGTCATTATTGGAATTTTAGTTGTAGTAGCTGTAATTTATTGTGCCGTGGTCATGTATCAGCACCATTTATTAAAAATTGCTGAAACAATTGAAAAACGCGTTAAGCGCCTAAATGATTTGAATCTGCAAGATGAGATTAATAAGGTGAAAGATATCGGCCTCACCGGTGATTCATTAAGTAGCGTTAATAGTGCTCAAGCTGATTTTGATAACGTTACTAATAACTTACTTCCTTCCGTCAAAAATAACGTTGAAGCGGTAAAAAGTGACGCAAAGGGAATTAACTTTGTTAAGACACGGGAAGTTTGCTTAGATGCGGAACAACAAATTAAAACCTCAGAAGATGATGTAAGGGTAATTCGTCAGTTTTTAGCTAAAATGAATCAGCTGAATTCTGAACATAAGAAGGCCATTACTGATTTAGAAGGTCGTTATAAAGAACTTCGAAAAGAATTGCTTACTAAGAATGCTTCCTTTGGGCCCGCAATTGATGCGCTTGAAAATCAGTTGTCGACGATTGAAGGGACCTTTGATGATTTTTCTAATCTATCAAAAAATGGTGATCACGAAAAGGCTGATAAAATTCTTGGTGATTTAAATAAGTCAACTAATCAGTTAGAAGCTGATGTGCAACAAATTCCTCATTTATATGCTACTAATAATGTAGAATTTAAAAATCAAATTGATGAGATTAGCTCAACTCATTCTAAAATGAATGCAAGTGGGTATGAATTTGCTGATGATGAATTTGACGTCTCTTTAGAGGAATTAAGAACAGCCGTTTCCGATAACCTTGAAAATATTGCTCACCTTGATTTAAAATTGGCCAAGGATTCTGATAGTGAGATTGAGACCAAGATTGATCGTCTTTACGATTTAATGGAAAAGCAATTAATTGCTAAGAAAAAAGTTGATAAAGGATTTAAGATCACCGGAGAATATATCCAACACGCCAAAAAACAAAATCAGGTTTTAATCGATGAATTAGATCGACTCAGTCATAATTACTCACTAGAACATGGTGAGATTGATAAGGCCAATGCTTTAGGAAAACAAATTGATGAAATTGAAGCTACCTATAAAAAAGATCGTGAGGCAATTGACAACAAGAAAGCCATTTATACTCACATCCTTGACAACGTTACTAGTAGCGATAGTCAATTAACGGAGATTGAAAAGAAACAACGGGCCATTAATGATTCGGTTGCTGACTTTAAGGATGAAGAGCAGAAGGCCCATCAGGTCTTAGATGATCTTGATTTGGAACTTCATGGGATTCAGCGTAAGATTGATGAGCTGAATTTACCGGGTATATCACAGGATTACATTGACTACTTTGGCATTGTGGCTGACGAGATTAAGGATCTTAATCGGACGATGGATAAGGTCAAGATTAGTATGGATGATGTTCAAAAACAGTTAAGCGTGATTAAATCAGATCGGGATACTCTTGAAGAGAAGACTGATGATTTGATTGATAGCTCATCGCTTGCTGAGCAAGTGATGCAATATGCCAATCGTTATCGAAATTCTGATCCAGAGATTAACAGAGCACTGGTAAAAGCTAAGCATCTGTTTGACGATGAATATAAGTATCCTGAAAGCTTAGAAACGATTGCCACTGCGATTGATAAAGCCAATCCTGGATCCTACAAGCGAATTGAAAATACTTATTACAAAAATAAGCAAGATTCACAAAATCAAAAGTAAGCACGAACAAGCTGAATTAGAGTTGGAACAATTCAGCTTGTTTTTATTATGTTTCAATGCTGGTATAATAAATCTTGTTGTAATTTGGACGAATTAGAAAGAGAGGGTACCAAATGATTTACTTTGATAATAGTGCGACGACTAAAGTAGATAGTCAGGTTTTGGATACCTATAATCAGGTAAGTGAAAAGATCTGGGGAAATCCTTCCAGTCTTCATAACTTTGGTCAACAATCGTTTAATCTATTGAATCAATCAAGAAATCAAATTGCGAGAATTTTAGGAGTAGAACCTAACGAAATCTACTTTACTAGTGGAGGAACTGAAGGTGACAATTGGGTTATAAAGGGAACCGCCAAAGAGAAACATCAATTTGGTAAGCATATCATCACTTCTTCTGTTGAACATGCAGCGGTGAAAAATTCAATGCACGCTTTAGAAGATTTGGGATTTGACGTTACTTATTTACCCGTTGATAAAGAGGGACGAGTTTCAGCAAAAGATTTAGAATCCGCTATTAGACCGGATACTATCTTGGTGTCAATCATGGCGGTTAATAATGAGATGGGCGCCATTGAACCCATCAATGAAATTAATGATGTCTTAAAACAATATCCCAAAATTCATTTTCATGTTGACGCCGTCCAGGCTGTTGGGAAAGGTCTACACGATTTGGTTTTCAATGATCGAGTTGATTTTGTCACATTCTCTGGGCATAAATTTCATGCTCCCAGAGGAATTGGTTTGATATATGGGAAAAACGGTCGTAAGATTGCTCCATTAATGGATGGTGGTGGCCAAGAACGAGGGCAACGGAGTGGGACTGAGAATCTGCCTGCGATAGTAGGGATGGCTAAAGCACTCAGAATCATTTCGGATCATGAATCTGAAAGCATTGCACGTGAACAAAAGATCAGAGAACGAATTTATGCTCATATTACTAAGTTCAACAAGGTTCATCCTTTCTCCGGTTTATCAGACCACTTTGCTCCACACATTCTTTGCTTTGCAATTGAAGGAGTGAAAGGTGAAACGATCGTGCATGCCTTTGAAGAACATGGGATTTACATTTCTACTACGAGCGCTTGTTCATCCAAAAAAGAGGAAACGGCAGGAACTTTAGATGCTATGGGAGTAGACCCAAGCATCGCTCGCAGTGCCGTTCGAATCTCCTTAGGAGACAAAAATACTTTAGATGAAGCTGATAAGTTTAATCAAATATTTGATGAATTGTACGAAGAATTCAAAAAGTTAAGTTAGATAATCATTAAAGAATAGTAAAGGAGTGAGGGTGTGAAGTATAGTGAGATTATGGTTCGTTACGGCGAACTGTCCACAAAGGGAAAAAATCGCAGGGTCTTTATTGGGCAGCTGGGACATAACATTAGGCAAGTTTTAAAACAGTTTGATGGAGTCACCGTTGACGCCCAACGGGATCGGTTACATGTTAGTTTGCATGGTCAAGATGCAGCTCCAGTGATGGCAGCCTTAAAAAAAGTCTTTGGAATTGAGACTTTTTCACCAGTTGTTAAGTTGGAAAAAAATACCCCAATTGAAGACATTCAGAAAAAGGCACTCGCAATGATTTCGAATCAATTCCAGAGTGGTCAAACATTTAAGATCTCAACTAACCGTCAAAATAAAGATTATCCACTAAACACTTATCAAGTGAATGATGAGGTTGGCGGGTATGTCTTAGATCATTTAGATGGAATTAAAGCTCAAATGAAAAGACCTGACATCAACTTACAGATTGATGTCAGAATGTCTGGCATCTATTTATCAAGTGAGACGATTCAGGGAGCATTAGGACTACCAGTTGGAACTGGAGGACGTGGTACCATGATGCTTTCAGGAGGCATTGATTCACCCGTTGCGGCTTACATGGCCATGAAGCGTGGGGTAAAGTTAGATATGATTCATTTCTACAGTCCTCCATACACTAGTGAACAAGCGCTAGCAAAAGCTAAGGATTTGACGGCTAAACTTTCGGCATTAGGTGGAACCGTTGATTTTATCCAGGTCCCATTTGCTAAGATTCAAGAAGAGATTAAAGAAAAAGTTCCAGAGGGTTACTTGATGACGGTTCAGCGCCGGATGATGTTGAGAATTGCCGCAGCAATTACCATTGCACGTCATTGTGATGGAGTATTTACCGGTGAGTCGTTAGGACAAGTTGCTTCACAGACGTTAGAAAGTATGCGCGCCATTAATGATGTGACTAATTTGCCAGTTCTACGTCCGTTGCTTTCTTTGGATAAGACTGAGATTATTAAGATTGCTGAACGAATTGACACCTATGATTTATCAATTCTTCCTTATGAGGACTGCTGTACGATCTTTACTCCACCAGCACCGAAAACAAAGCCGGACGTGGAGAAAGCCAGAAAGTTTGAAAAAAACATTGACGTGGATGGTTTAATGAAAGAAGCCATTGAGGGCATTACGATCAGTAAGATTCACCCAAATGATGATTATTTGAACGCTAATGAAGATGTTTTTTCAGAATTACTTTAATGTGATTGACTAAAGATTGTAAATTGAGTAATATTTATTATGTTAAATGCTTTGATCAAGAGGTTGGTTGTTATGACGCACAGAGAGTGGACATGTGCTGGAAAGTCCATGCGTTCAAACGATCATTGTTGCTTGTGAGCAGTTATGTTGAATGAATTAAGATGTAATCGGTACTAGCCGTTATCTAGTTAAGTTGGAATTAGCAATAATTCAATTTAGGTGGTACCGCGAGCATTCGTCCTATTCTGGACGGATGCTTTTTATTTTAAATGAGGTGAAGAAATGGCAAAAGAAGTAGATATGTCAACGAAATATGATCCCAACTCAGTTGAAGCAGGGATGTATAAGAAATGGCTTGATGAGGATGTTTTCAAGCCAAATGGGGATAAAAAGGCAAAACCATATTCAATTGTTTTACCTCCGCCAAATGTGACCGGTAAGCTTCACTTGGGTCACGCCTGGAATACTACTCTTCAAGACATGTTAATTAGACAGAAACGGATGCAAGGTTATGATACCGTTTGGATTCCTGGGATGGATCATGCGGGAATTGCAACTCAAGCAAAAGTTGAAGCCATGCTTAACGAGAAGGGGATCTCGCGGTACGATTTAGGTCGTGAAAAATTTGTCGATAAGGTTTGGGAATGGAAAGACGACTTTGCTGATACGATCCATAAACAGTGGGCCAAACTGGGGTTATCACTTGATTACAGTCGTGAACGCTTTACGTTGGATGATGGTTTGTCAAAAGCCGTCAGGAAAGTATTTGTTGACTTGTATAATCAAGGGTTAATTTACCGTGGTGAATACATTATTAATTGGGATCCAAAGGCTCGGACTGCTTTATCTGATATTGAAGTTATTCACAAAGATGATAAAGGCGCTTTCTATCACGTTAAGTATCCGTTTGCTGATGATACTAAATTTAATGGAAAGAATTACATTGAAATCGCTACAACTCGTCCTGAGACTATGATGGGTGATACTGCTATCGCAGTGAACCCAAGTGATGATCGTTATAAAGATTTAGTAGGTAAAGAGGTCGTTGTTCCACTCGTAAATCGGACGATTCCGATTATTGCCGATCAGTACGTTGATCCTGAATTTGGGACTGGAATGGTTAAGATTACCCCAGCCCACGATCCTAATGATTTTAAAGTTGGGAACAGACATGATTTAAAACGGATTAATACCATGAACGAAGACGCTACGATGAACGAAAATGCTGGGAAGTATGAAGGCATGGATCGTTTTGATGCTCGAAAGGCAATGGTCAAGGACCTTGAAGATCAAGGCTTGATGATTAAAATTGATCCCATTGTTCACTCAGTTGGTCATTCTGAAAGAACCGGAGTTCAGGTTGAAGCTCGTCTTTCGACTCAATGGTTTGTAAAAATGAAACCATTGGCCAAAAAGGCAATGGAGAATCAAAAGACCAATGATGCGGTTAGTTTCATTCCAGAACGATTTGAGCATACCTTTATGCAATGGATGGAAAACGTTCATGATTGGGTTATTTCAAGGCAACTATGGTGGGGACATCGGATTCCTGCCTGGTACAATAATGAGACTGGCAAGATTTACGTTGGCGAAAACGCTCCTAAGGATCCCGAAAACTGGACGCAAGATCCAGACGTGTTGGATACCTGGTTTTCATCAGCTTTATGGCCATTTACAACCCTTGGTTGGCCTGATACTGACTCAAAAGATTATCAACGCTATTTTCCTACCAACACGCTTGTAACTGGTTATGATCTGGTATTCTTCTGGATCTCAAGAATGATTTTTCAAAGTTTACATTTTACCGGTAAGCGTCCATTTAAAAACGTGCTGTTACATGGTTTAATCCGTGATGAACATGGGGTTAAGATGAGTAAGTCTTTAGGTAACGGGATTGATCCAATGGATGTTATTGATCAGTACGGAGCCGATGCCTTGAGATGGTGCCTTTCAACTGGAACAACGCCTGGACAGGACATGAAGTTTAGTTATAGTAAGGTCGAATCAGCCTGGAATTTTGTCAATAAGATTTGGAATGCCAGTCGTTATGTCATCATGAATTTAGGTGACATGTCTAAACCAGAGTTACCAGCTCAATCAGAATGGAATTTATCCGATCGATGGATTCTTTCGAAATTAAACTCTGTTGTTAAGCATGTTACCGAAGAATATGACAAGTTTAACTTTGGTGAAGCCAACCGTTCACTTTATGATTTTATTTGGAATGATTTTTGTGATTGGTACATTGAAATGAGTAAGGAAATTTTGACTGGCTCAGATGAAAAAGCCAAACAAAACACGCGAAATATCCTAGCGTACGTTTTGGATCAAATCTTGCGATTACTCCAACCAGTTATGCCATTTGTTACTGAAAAGATTTGGCTTTCAATGCCGCACGTTGGTGAATCATTGGTGGTAGCTGCGTATCCAGTAACTCATGATGAATTTGATGATAAAAAAGCAGAATCAAATATGAATCATCTGATTGATGTTATTAAAGCAGTCAGAAATATCCGTTCGGAGGTTAATGCACCCCTATCTAGTCCAGTTGACATTCTAGTTAAAACTAAGAATTCCGATTTGAAAAAGGTACTAGAAGATAACAGTGACTACATTGAACGATTTGGTCACCCTGATAAGTTAGAGATTGGTTCTGACATTAATATTCCTAAATTGGCTATGACATCGATAATTACTGATGCTGAGATCAGCATCCCACTGGATGAACTGGTTGACCTCAATGATGAAAAAGAACGGCTACAAAAAGAAGTCCAAAAATTTGAATCGGAAGTCAAACGAGCACAGAAAAAACTAGCTAATAAAAAGTTTGTAGACAATGCTCCAGAGACAGTTGTCAATGAGCAAAAAGAAAAGCAAACCGACAATGAGGCTAAACTTAAAGCCGTTAAAATCCGACTTAAAGATGTAATCGATGCTTTAAATAAGTAAAATACGAGGCTCAGCTAAACAGCTGAGCCTTCTTTTTAGAGGAGTTGCAATGGTGATTGATAGTTACAGTGCAGCATTAAAGTATATCCATGGTAGACCACGAATTAAAAAAGAACCACCTAAAAAGCGGATGGCTCACTTTATGAAGAAATTGGATTTTCCAGAAAAAACGCTAAACTGCATTCACGTAGCGGGAACTAATGGAAAGGGCTCATGTGTTGCCTATTTGAGTAACATGTTAATGGCTTCTGGACTCTCAGTTGGAACCTTTACTTCACCATTTATGATTAAGTTCAACGAGCGGATCAGTGTGAATAATCAACCAATTTCAGATGATGAAATTTTAGAGTTGGTGCGTGAAATTAAGCCGATTGTCGATGAAATTGATAAGAATGATCCTGATTTAGGTCCCTCTGAATTTGAAATCATTTGCGCTATGATGTTCATCTATTTCCGTGATCATCCCGTTGACGTTGTGATTGTGGAGGCCGGAATTGGAGGAAGATCCGATTCAACCAACGTGGTTAATTCGGAAATGTCAATTATTACTACCATTGGGATGGATCACATGGCACTGCTTGGTGATTCGGAAGAAAAAATTGCGGATAATAAGGCTGGAATTATTCGCCAAAACCGTCCATGTGTGATTGGAGGAATCAAAGAAGGTCCGAGAAAGGTGATTGAACGAGCAGCTATAAAATTAGATAGTCCAATTTGGGAATTAAAGCGTGATTATCAATTCGTGCCGGTAAATCAAAATCATTTTAATTTTTCAAGTGCTCATTTGAACATTGATAACATTTCAATGAAACAAATTGGAAGCTTTGAAATGGAAGATGCTGCAATTGCGATTGAAGCTTTCTTGGTTTATGCGTTTAATTATTTAAACATGACAGAACCATCCATGATTTCTTCGGTCAAAGCGGGAATTAGTTCAACAAAATGGATTGGAAGGATGGAAGTAATTAATAATGATCCCACGATTATGATTGATGGGGCACATAATGTCCCAGCAATTCGGAGCCTTTTGTCGTCGCTTCGTTTTAGAAGTAGTAAGTGGAGAAATTCTCATCTTACAATTGTGATGGGGGTTTTCGCTGACAAACAGTATCCAGAAATGCTAAAAATTGTTAAGTCTTTGTCTAATAGTGACGTTATTTTGACACGGTTTTCTGCGGGAGAAAAGCGAGCAAGTGCTGACTTTTCTAAACTTGATATCAATAACTTTCCCAATGTTTCATTAGTTAGCGATTGGCATAAAGCACTGAACAAATCGGTAAAAAAGGTCCGTGACAGTAAAAATGATAATCAGTTAATTTTGGTTACTGGATCGCTGTTATTTATCTCGGAAGTTAGAAAATATATTAAAGAAAATGAAGAAAAACTTAAGTAACTAATTTTGGCCTTATATTTCTGACTGATATAAATGCAGTATGATATACTAGTCTTATCAAAGTAATTACTTAAAAATTAAAACTTAAAATTGAAGGGATGAATAAATTGTTCGGATTAGGTACAAAAAACATCGGAATCGATTTAGGAACCGCTAATACCATTGTTTATGTTGATGGAAAAGGAATCGTTTTACGAGAACCCTCTGTGGTTGCTAAAAATACAAAAACTGGCGAGATTGTTGCTGTTGGTCAACAAGCCGAATCTATGATTGGTAGAACGCCTGCCAGCATTGAAGCTATTCGTCCAATGAAAGACGGTGTAATTGCTGATTATGATACTACTGTGACCATGATGAAATATTATATCGATAAAGCATTGGGAAGCCACGGTGGTAAGCCTTACGTAATGGTTTGTGTTCCAAGTGGTATCACTGCTGTGGAAAAGCGTGCCGTAATTGATGCTACTCGAGTTGCTGGAGCAAAGGATGCTTATGTAATCGAAGAACCATTTGCTGCTGCAATTGGTGCCGGTCTACCAGTTATGGATCCAACTGGAAGCATGGTTGTTGATATTGGTGGTGGAACTACCGACGTCGCTACTATTTCTCTTGGTGGGATCGTATCATCACGTTCGGTGAGAATGGCTGGTGATAAGTTGAACGAAGTGATCGTTACCTTTATCAGAAAAAATTATAATGTGCTAATTGGTGAACCAACTGCAGAACATTTGAAATGTACCATTGGTTCTGCATCAATTGGTGCCGCAAAGGACATGAATGATGAAACCGTTCGTGGAAGAGACTTACTGACCGGCCTTCCTAAGTCAGTTGAAGTAACTGCGGAGGATGTGGCTTCTGCAATGCACGAAGACATTCTTGAAATTATCACTACGATTAAAGAAACTCTAGAAGAGACATCTCCTGAAATTTCTGCTGATGTGATTGATCATGGAATTGTTCTTACCGGTGGCGGTGCTCTACTCAAAAATCTCCCAGAAGTAGTATCGGATGCCACTCAAGTTCCTGTGACAATTGCCAAAGATCCGATGGATTGTGTAGCAATTGGAACCGGTGAATCGCTTAAAAGTATTGAGGCAATGAATAGAAAATAAATTGGATAAGCGGGGATGAATTCCCGCTTATTTATTTTAAGCACGTACGGAGGATTATTATGCACAAGTTTTTTTCAAGTCGAAAGCTAGTAATCATTGTCGTTTGCTTAATTATTGGCTTAGGTTTGATTAGTGGGTCAGTGGCAGTGCGAAAAAATCGTGCTACTCCTCCATTGATTCAACAAGTTGGAAATGATGTTGTTGGATTTGGCGATCGAATTGTTAGTATTCCTGCCAATGGCGTTGGCTCATTGTTTGGTGCCACTGATAATTTGTTAAATACTTATCAGGAAAATAATCATTTAAAGGGTCAGGTTGAACAATTAGCTCAAACTCAAGTTAAAAATCAAGCACTGGAAAATGAAAATGAAAAATTAAGACAACAGTTAAATATCAAGGGGACTCCCACGGACTACAAGGCGATTAATGCTAGCGTAATTACTAGGACGCCATCCTCATGGCAAAATCAACTGATCATTAATAAGGGATCGGCTGCAGGAGTTCAAAAGAACATGTCTGTAATTGTTAATTCTGGATTAGTTGGTCGGGTTGCTGAAGTTAATAAGACCAACAGTAAAGTCGAACTAATCACCGACAAAAGTGATACTGCTAGTCGTTTTGCGGTTCAGGTTCAAGGAGAAAAGAAAGTCGTTAATGGATTAATTGACGGTTATAATCGTGATACTAATGAGTTGGTAATGGGAAGTGTTACTAATCAAGACAAGATCAAGACTGGGACGAAAGTTATGACTAATGGTCTTGGTGGCGTGACTCCTAAGGGACTTTATGTCGGAAAAGTTGCTGGAACTAAACAAAATAGTGATGGTATTTCTGAAAAAGTCAACATTAAACCAGCTGCAAACATGGATGATATTGAGGCGGTGACCGTAATTGGCAAGAAGGATTAGAAGAGGAAGTCCAATGAGACGTCCTTCCCGGTTAAAGTTCTTATATCCAATTGGGTTGGTCATTTCATTTCTACTGGAAGGAACGATTTCTAAACTTTTTTCACCAGTACTTTTTGGCAAATTTTCAATGGTACCTTACTTAACTTTATTGTGGTTGGTAATGGCCACTCTTTTTGCGCGTCATGAGAAATTACACATGGGCTGGTGGGCCTTAGGAATTGGAATCGTTTATGATATTTATTACGTTGGAATTATTGGGATCTTTACGTTTGCATTTCCGCTGGTGGTTTATATTAATCGAATGGTTTTAAAATTTGTGCGTGAAAACATGGTCACTTCATCTCTACTTTATGTTGGGGATGTTTTGGTGGTATTTATTTTGAGCTACTTAGGTGACCGAATTGCACATATTGTCTCTCTTAGTGGTGTACAGTTATTGATTTATACTTTAGGGCCAACGTTAGTGTTGAACCTGATCTTATTTGTAATTCTGTATCTCCCAATCAGGGCACTTTTCAATTATTTTAGTTAAACTAGGAGCATTGACTGTATGGAAAATGTAGTTTTAAAGGGTACTCAAAATGGTTATGAAATTAATATTTCTGATACCAGTAGTTTTGATAGTGACATTAATGAATTCAAGAACTTGATGGAACAACTTAGTAGTGGAAAAGAATTAGGGAATGCTAAACAATTTTCTTTTGATGTTTTTACCGGGAATCGGATTCTCACTGGAGCGCAAAAGCAAACGTTAAGGGAGATTGTTTCTAAATATCCAAGGATGAGTATCAGGCGATTTATGGCTGATGTAGTTACTACATCAGAAGCATACCGAATCCGGGACTTAAATAAGGTTTCCGTTATTGGGAGAACCATCAGAAATGGTGAAGAGATTACAGCTAAGGGCGACGTCCTTTTTTTTGGTGCCATTCATGAGGGAGGTAAATTACTTGCGGGCGGTAACGTTTATAATTTAGGATATGTGAGAGGAATTGTGCACGCTGGATTTCCGAACGATGAAGAGGCCATTGTAATTGGCAACTTAAACGATGCCCAGCAGGTTCGGATCGGAGAACAGTTTGATATCGTCAGCGATAATAAGAATAGAATTTCTGAAAACAGCCGTACTGTTATTTACATTAATGACTTACATACTATCGAGTATGGCAATTTAGATCAGATTAAAGACATTAGTCCGAAGTTTTATAATCGAATAGGAGGAACCGAATAATGGGAAAAGCAATCGTTATTACCTCTGGAAAGGGTGGAGTTGGTAAAACAACTACTTCAGCTAACATCGGGACTGCTTTAGCCTTAATGGGGAAGCGCGTCTGTTTGATGGATTTGGATATCGGCCTTAGAAACCTTGACGTGGTTCTTGGACTAGATAATCGAATTATGTATGACATCGTTGACGTTGCAAATGGACGGGTTCCACTGCAAAAAGCATTGGTAAAGGATAAACGCTTTGACGATAATTTATACTTATTACCAGCCGCTCAAAATACAGATAAATCGGCCTTAAAAGAGGACCAAGTTAAAGATATTGTTGATGAATTAAAGCCACAGTTTGATTTCGTGTTGATTGATTGTCCAGCAGGAATTGAACAAGGGTTTCTCAATTCCGTTGCCGGAGCAGATAGTGCCATTGTGGTTACCACACCGGAAATTTCTGCGGTTCGAGATGCAGATCGAATTGTAGGGCTATTAGGAAAGCATCCTTTAAAAGAAGCTCCAAGGTTGGTTATTAATCGAGTTCGACCAAGTATGATGGACAATGGCGATGTAATGGATGTTGACGAAATTACTCATCACCTGGGAATTAGTTTACTTGGAGTTGTAGTTGATGATGATAAGGTGATTACTACTTCAAATCATGGCGAACCAGTAGTTTTAGATACTGATGAGCCTGCATCAACGGCTTATCGTAACATCGCACGACGCTTGCTTGGAGAAACCGTTCCATTGATGAAAATTAAGCCACAGAAAAAAGGTTTTTGGTCTAAATTCAAACACGTATTTACAAAGAATTAGTTATACTAATTGATAAAGTTCTCTTAGAATTCTTTCTATGGGAACTTTTTATTTTGGAGGAATTAGTTTGAAAAAAACAATCACAGATGGGGTTCATTTAAATGTTCATGAGAGTAATAAATTCAAAACAACAGCGATCACAATTGACTTTGTTGCCCCGTTAAACTGTGCAGATTATTCTGCTAGAACCATGATTTCTGAAATGATGGAAAATTATAGTCACAAGTACGATTCAAAATTAAAGTTGGCTAGAAGACTTTCCGAACTATTTGGTGCCAGCTTTGGAACAAATGTGTTTAAAGTTGGCAATCGTAGTGTGTTGAGAGTGGTTATGAGCTTTGTTAATGATGAATTTACGTTGGATAATTCTGACGTTTTTGACAATGCGTTGACTTTTCTTTTAGAAGTTATTTTTCATCCCAACCTTGATGGTGAACATTACGTCAAGGAACAATTTGAAATTCAACGAAAAAATTTAATTCAGTATCTAGATTCTCTTAATGATGACCATCGTTATTATGCAGCGAAGAGAGCTCGAGAGCTTTATTTTTCCGACCAACCCAATTATGCCAATTCAATCATTGGAAATCAGGAACAAATTAAAAACTTAGAAAATGAGGCTGTTGTAAAAGAGTGGGGGAACCTTCTTAAAAACAACGAGATTTATATTTCGATTTTAGGCGATCTTTCGGAGAAACAAACTCAAATGATTGAGACGCATCTACCGTTTTTACCCAGGAGGGAATTTAATGAGCCAATGAATCGCAATTTTAGCCCCTTACCGATCAGGACTCAGGTTGAAAAAATTAATGGAGAACAATCCAAGTTTGATTTAGCTTTTGATTTTCCTATTTTCGTAAATGATGATGACTATTACGCAGCAATTGTTTTTAATGCTTTGCTTGGGGGAGCCCAACAATCATTAATGTTTCACAATATTCGTGAAAAACATAGCTTAGCATATTACATTTCGAGTAATTATAATTCTACTTTGGGGTATGTGTTAATTGAAAGTGGCATTAACGCTGTGAACGTGGATCAAGTTAGCCAGTTAATTGGTGAGCAAGTTAGTTTAATTCAGAAACAAGAGTATTCGGATCAGCGATTTTTAGACATTAAATCAGCATTGATTGATGGATATTATTCTAAATTTGATAGCCAACGCCGAACGCTTAATGGTGATTTTATTAATGAACTATATGGGATCGATTTGAGCCCCAGTCAATGGATTAATAGAGTTAGAGGGGTTACCAGTGACGATGTAAGTCAAGTAGCTTCGAAGTTTAAATTGCGGGCTAAATTTTTATTGGAAGGAATTAATAATGGTTGAAATTAAGTATGACAAGCTAAATGAAACGGTTTACCGCTATCAATTAGATAACGGAATGAAAGTATTTATTGACTCTAAGCCAGGCTTTCATTCAACCTACGGCATTTTAAACGTTCATTTTGGTGCAATTAATAATTTGATTTTGGAAAATAAACGATCCCGAAAGATGCCGCTCGGAATTGCTCATTTTTTGGAACATAAAATGTTTGATAAACAAAATTATGATTCAAGTGATCAGTTTGGCAAATTTGGATCGGATTCAAATGCGTTTACGAGTTTTGATCAAACCAGTTATCTTTTCAATACAACTAATCATGTTGGTGATAATTTAGATGTTTTAGTTGATTTGGTTCAGCATCCGTATTTTGACGAAAAAAAAGTTCAAAAAGAGCAGGGCATCATTGGACAGGAAATTATGATGTATCAAGATGATCCCGGTTCTAGAATTTATTTTGATACGATCGGAAATATGTATCATAACTCTCCACTTGATCATGATATTGCGGGCACAATTGATTCAATTGCCAAAATTACGACAGAAGACTTGTATGCAATGTATAACCAGTATTATGTTCCAAACAATATGGATTTAATGCTCGTTGGAAATGTCAACGAGAGTGATGCGATTGAAAGGATTGAAAGACTTGAAAGAACCATTCCCTCAATTAGTCAATCTGAGATTTTAACCTTGAAGCGGCAAACGAACGATGCCATTAAGAAAAGCTCGATTATATCAGATGAGCACACTACTATGAATTTGACAAGAGGGAAAGTTGCGGTTGGATTTAGAGGACCTGACGAGATTAGTAGTGGGGTCCAATTCACTAAAAACGAATTATCACTGGGATTGTTTTTGTCGATGATTTTTTCTGAAGATGCTGAGCCATATCAAAAACTCTATTCCAAGGAGATCATAAATGATTCGTTTGGTTATGACTTTGATCTAGAAGATGGTTATCAATTTGTGATCTTTGTAGAGGATTCAAATCGTCCAGAAGAGTTTCGAAAGGCCGTTGAACGTGAAATTAAGAATGGATTAAATGACGACGCAAAATTGTCTAAGATTTTTAACCTAATTAAACGAGAAGAAATTGGACAGTATATTTCACTTATGAATTCCAACTCGGCTATTGCGAATCAAATGGGAGATCCACTAAATGGATATACCAATCTTTTTGATGAAGTTCAAATCTTAAACCAACTTTCCGTTCATGAGGTAATTGATTTTGCTAGTAAATTCTTTGACTTTAATAAAACAACTTTGAAGGTTATTTCCTAATGTATATCTTTTTTTAAGGTAACGCGTTGTGATATACTGACAATGAAATCTAAAACGATGGGGTTTTACATATGGATAAAGAAGAAAAAAATCAAAAAAGTGTAAACATTGGTCAATTATTGCGTAAGGCTAGAGTTGACTCAGGAATTTCAATTGATGACGTTCAAAAGAAAACTAAAATTCAAAAACGTTATTTAGAAGCAATTGAACAAGATGACTTTAAGGCACTGCCTGGTGATTTTTACGTTCGTGCTTTTGTTAAACAGTTTGCAGATGCAGTTGGTTTAAACGGAAGCGAGTTTATTCAAAAATATGACTCCGAGCTTCCTGGTGGAGAAAAGTTTGGCTCTTCTGAGGACGATAACGGTGAGGGTCAAAATAACATTAAGGAAAATCCTCAACCAGTTCAGTCTGAGATGCCCAAACAACGTTCTGTTAGACATCACTCAACGAGTCCAGAATCAGGCCCTTCAGGATCTGGTGTGAAGAAACTAATTCCGATTGTTGGAATTGTGGTCATTGTGATTATTATCATTGGCGTCATCTGGGTTGGAGCCGGAAAGTTAGCTCATCACAATTCAGATACTACTTCAAGTACAACGTCTGTTTCCGTATCTTCGGATAGTTCAAGTTCGATGGCCAGCTCGCGTTCGAAGAAGGCCGCTCAGGATAAGGCCAAAGAGGCCAAAACAAAGAATCAGAATAATCAAGGAACCCAGATTGCTAAGGGTGCTAATGAGAACGAGTACAATGTTAAAACCAATGAAAAAGAAACAAAGGTCACTTTAAAGGGAAATGCTAAGTCTTGGTCAGCTGTTTCGGTTAATGGATCACAGGTTTGGCAGGGAACTTTAAATCCCAACCAGACTCATGATGTCACCATTCCTGCTAACACGAAAGAATTTAACGTTAACCTCGGCAATGCCCCCGCTACTGACATCACGATTAACGGTCAAAAAGCTAATTTAGAGAAGCCCGCTAACAATGGGAATGCTCAAGTTAGAAATGTCACTTTTAAAATTACAAATAAACTTTAACCCAAACCTAAATAACGATCTGTTAAAGATAGCAGGTCGTTATTTTAGCGTTTAACCTCAGGAGGATAAACTTTTGAACTTACCAAATAAATTAACTTTATTTAGAATAATTTTAATACCAATATTTTTAATTTTACTGGTTGTGCCAATGGATCTTGGCAGCGTGATGATCGTGGGAACCATGATTCCAGTTACACAGGTTTTAGCTACCGTGGTATTCATTGTGGCAGCGTTAACGGACTTTTTGGATGGTCAAATTGCGAGAAGACAACACCTAGTGACTAATTTTGGGAAATTCGCTGACCCGTTAGCGGATAAGATGTTGGTAATGTGTGCCTTCATTGTCTTAGTTGGTCTTGGCAGTGTTGCTAGTTGGATTGCGGCTATCATTGTTTGTCGTGAATTAGCCGTGACTGGTTTACGTTTAATTGTTGTTGAAAATGATGGTGAAGTTGTTGCGGCTGCGTGGCCAGGCAAGATTAAAACCTTTTTCCAGATGATTGCGATTATTATTCTGTTATTAAATAATGCATTATTTAATAACATTAATCTTCCGATGGGCCAAATCTGTTTATACATCTGCTTATTCTTTACCATTTACTCTGGTATTGAGTACTTTTACAAGAACCGAAAAGTTTTTTCTGATTCATTTTAATTAATACAGTTAGGAGTGGTTTGATGAATGCTGAGATAATATCAGTTGGGACGGAAATTCTCCTTGGTGAAATTACTGACACCAGTGCGCCCTTTATTGCGCGTCATCTGGCAAATTTAGGAATTGATGTTTACTTTCAAGACACCGTTGGAGATAATTACAAACGGTTAGAAGCTGTTATAAAGCTTGCTGAAAGTCGAAGCAACTTAGTGGTTTTAACAGGTGGGTTAGGTCCTACCGAAGATGACATTACTAAGATTGTGCTAGCTAAGCATTTGGGTCTTGGGTTAGATACTAATCAAAAAGCACTGGAAAAAATTAATCATTTTCATAAAAATTATCCAATGGAAAAGCCTCAAAATGCTGATATTCAAGCTGAATATATCCACGGTGCGACTGTATTACCAAACGATAATGGCTTTGCCGTTGGCATGTTTTTTACGACTAAGAACTGTGATTACTTGGTTTTACCTGGACCACCAGTTGAGATGCAACACATGTTTACTAAATATGCACTTCCAATTTTGACTAAATTAGCTAGTGGTAATCCCGTTATTGCTTCCAAAGTAATGCGTTTCTTTGGAATTGGTGAAACAGAACTTGAGGATCAATTAAAGCCCTTGATTTCTCATCAAACGAATCCAACTTTAGCAACGTACGCCAAGCGAAATGAAGTTACCCTAAGAATTACTGCGAGTGGAAAGAAAAAATCAGATGTCGATCATTTAATTGATGAAATGATCTTTAAAGTAAACTCAATTGTAGGGAAATATTTCTATGGTTTTGGTGATGATAACTCATTGGCTAAAGTAGCTGTTAATATCCTTAAAAAGAAAGCATTGTCGATCACTGCGGCAGAATCACTTACTGCTGGGATGTTTCAGAGTCGGCTTGGTGATGTCTCAGGTGTCTCTGAGGTTTTCCCAGGTGGATTTGTGACTTATTCGGTTAAAGTGAAAGAGGATGTCTTGCACATTCCAAGCGAAGTGATTGATAAGCATGGAGTGGTTTCATCTGAGACGGCTGTTTGGATGGCTAAAAATTCGAAAGCAATTCTCAATACTGACGTTTCGGTTTCTTTTACTGGAGTTGCTGGACCTGATGAATTGGAAGGACATCCTGCTGGGAATTTCTGGGTAGGAATTTCATTACCTGATGGTGAGGTTAAGACCCGTGAATTTAATTTTGGCAAGGATCGAAATGAAATTCGTGATTACGCTACAAAATGCGGTCTTAAAATGATTTATGATAATTTAAAGTGAAAATAGGAGGATATTGGTTCTCCTATTTTGTACATACTAGTTGACACTAATTTTTCTAAACTTTAGAATTAAGAAGTGAATAACGTTTATGCTAGTTATTTAAATAAATTTTTTATTAGTGATACGGAGGCATATGTAAATGATAGTTACAGTTGTTTCCGCTGTTATCGCTGTCGTTGTTGGTTTTTTGATTGGTCAGTTCACCTATAAGCAGGTATCTGAGAAGAAGTTAGATGCTGCTCATGAAAGTGCAAAAGATATCCTTTCTGATGCTGAAAAGCAAGCTGAAAACTCGCTTAAAGAAGCTAGTTTAGAGGCAAAAGAGAAGGGGAATGCTTATCGACTTCAAGTAGAAAAAGAGTTGAAAAAGCGTCGTCTTGAAGTTCAAAAACAAGAAGATCGTTTGTTGAAACGTGAAGAAACGCTTGATCGAAAGGATAGTGCGTTTGAGAAACGTGATAATTCTTTGGAACGGCAAGAAGAAAAACTTGAAAAAGAAAAGCAAGAACTGACAAAGAAACAACAAAAAGCAGATTCACTTATTGAAAAACGGCAACAGGAAGTTGCCAGAGTTTCTAATTTAACTAAAGAGGAAGCTCGTACGATGGTAATTGATGAGACTAAGCAAGAATTGGCTGATACCCGTGCTCAAATGATTAAAGAGAGTTACGATGCTGCTAAAGAAGCTTCTGCTAAGGATGCTAAAAACTTGATTGTTGAAGCACTTCAACAGAGTTCTGCTGATATTGTCTCAGAGACTACTGTGTCTGTAGTAACTTTACCCAATGATGATATGAAAGGTAGAATCATTGGACGTGAGGGTCGAAACATTAGAACCTTTGAATCATTGACTGGGATTGATCTAATTATTGATGATACTCCCAATGCGGTGGTTTTAAGTGGTTTTAATCCAGTTCGACGTGAAGTCGCCAAAATGGCACTTGAAAAGTTGATTAAAGACGGAAGGATTCATCCAGCACGTATTGAAGAAATGGTTGAGAAGAGTAAAAAAGAACTCGATGCTCAAATTCAAGAGACTGGGGAAAACGTTGTCTTTGATTTAGGGATTCATTCAATGAACCCTGATTTGATTAAATTAATTGGTCAATTGAAATATAAAATTTCATATGGACAAAATGTTTTATCACGCTCCATTCAAGTAGCAAAATTGGCGGGAGTGTTTGCTGCTGAGTTAGGTGAAGATGTTACATTAGCGAAAAGAGCGGGATTGTTGCGTGAGATTGGTCTGTCGTCAAATAGTGGAACTGATGTTTCATATGTTGATGCTGGGATTGATATTGCAAAGAAATATGGTGAGAGCCCAGAAGTAATTGATACAATTCAATTAGGTGGTCAAAAAAGTGAGCCACATTATATGATTTCAGAATTAGTTGATGTTGCCGATAAGATTTCAATGGCACGACCTGGTGCAAAGAGTGATTCACTTGAAAGCTTCGTTCATCGTTTAGATAAACTTGAAAAAATTAGTAATAGTTTTGACGAGGTTTCCAAGAGTTATGCAGTTCAGGCGGGTCGCGAAATTAGAGTGATTGCCAAACCCGAAAAGATTTCTGACACAGAAGCAATTGTACTTGCCAGAGATATTAAAGATAAGATTGAAAAGGAAATGAATCATCCTGGTCATGTCAAGGTAGATGTGATTCGGGAAGTCCGCTCAGTTGAATATGCCAAGTAAAAGATCAGAGATTATCCTGGTCTTTTTTATTTTGATTTATCAGTGTAAAATAAGGGTATTACAGTAGAAGATGGAGAGCGGATATGCGATTTTTATTTTTAGGTGACACGGTTGGCAATATTGGGGTGGCGACGGTAGAAAAATATCTACCCTTGCTAAAACATGACTTAAAACCACAGGCAACCATTGTGAATGGCGAAAATGCAACAAAGGTGGGACGTGGGATTAATCATGATCTTTATTTAAAAATTATGCATGCCGGAGCAGACGTGATTACTTTGGGGAATCATGCCTGGAATAATCCAGAAATTTTTGATTTTATTAATCAAACCCCAAATTTAATTCGTCCCCTTAACTATCCTGGAAAAGATGTCCCAGGAAAGGGCTACATAGAAATGAACGTTAATGGTAGTAAGGTAGCTGTGATTAATCTTCAAGGTCGCGTGTTTATGGATGAAATTGATGATCCATTTAGTAAAGTGGATGCGCTTCTTGATAAGCTACATACCAATGGGTTTAATATCATCTTTGTGGATTTTCATGCCGAAACTACTAGTGAAAAGAAGGCCATGGCGCTTCATTTGGATGGGAAAATCTCCGCATTAGTGGGTACCCATACCCACGTGCAGACTAGTGATGGGCAAATCTTACCAAGTGGGACGGCCTTTTTAACTGATGCAGGGATGACTGGACCAGATGATGGAGTGATTGGAATGAAGTTTGAACCCGTTATTAATAAGTTTATGACGGCACGCCCTAATCGTTTTGAGGTTCAAGAGACTGGCGCAGCAGTGTTGTCAGGTTGCTACATTGATGTCGATAACCAGTCTGGCAAAGCTAAAAAAATTAAGAATATTTTAATCAACAAGGATCACCCATATCAAGAATTTTAAAGAGGAGCGATGTTAATGGCAAAATCAAAACAAACTACGCCAATGATGCAACAATATCAAAAAGTTAAGGATCAATATCCTGATGCTTTTTTGTTTTATCGAATTGGCGATTTTTATGAATTGTTTAACGAGGATGCTATTAAGGGTGCGCAATTGTTGGAGTTAACTTTAACCAAACGAAGTAGGAAGTCAGATAATCCCATTCCGATGTGTGGCGTTCCTCATCAATCCGTTCAAAATTACATTGATACCTTAGTAGATAAGGGATACAAGGTAGCAATTTGTGAACAGATGGAAGACCCTCGGACTGCTAAGGGAATGGTAGATCGGGATGTTATTCAGCTAATTACGCCTGGAACTCAAACTGATGCCAATGCCGAAAATGCCAAGGTCAACAACTACTTAACCGCGGTTACTTATAATAAAGATGAGCATTCTTTTGGATTTTCTTACATTGATCTTTCTACAGGTGAGTTAAAGGTTAGCTTGTTAGCAAGCGATGAAGCTGTCTTAAACGAAGTGATTAATCTTAATTCAAAAGAGATTGTAGTTAACGACTCGATCGATGATAATTTGATTCATCAACTAAAGGAAATCGGTGTTCTTATTTCAAAAGAGAATCAAACTTCTGAGGTGGGGTCAAATGTCATTACTAATATTGATGATCCAACGCTAATTGACTCCCTTAAAATGTTATTAACTTATATTTCGGACACACAAAAGCGTAGTTTATCTCATATTCAACCAGCAGTTAGATATGAGCCAAGTTCTTTTTTGAAAATTGATCATAATTCGCAATATAATCTGGAACTAACTAAAAACATTAGGACTGGCAAAAAGAGTGGCACGTTGCTATGGATCGTTGACGATACTAAAACGGCAATGGGTGGTAGAAAACTTAAGCAATGGTTAGAGCGGCCGCTAATTAATCGGAAAGAGATTGAGCAACGCCAGAATCTAGTTGGGACGCTCTTAGATAATTATTATGAGCGGAGTGAGCTTTCCGACAATTTGATTAAAGTTTATGATTTAGAGCGACTTTCTGGACGAATTTCATTTGGCGGAGTAAACGGTAGAGACTTGATTCAGCTGGAGACTTCACTTGAACAAATTCCCAAAATTAAGCATGTTTTAAATGACCTAGATACTCCAGAGTTTGATGAAATTTATCAAAAACTCGATGATGTTAATGATGTGTATGAATTAATAAAAGACGCCATCGTTTCAGAACCCCCAATTTCTGTCACGGATGGTGGAGTCATTAGAAATGGTTATAATAAACAACTTGATCGGTATCGGGATGCCATGAAAAATGGTAAAAAATGGTTAGCTGATATGGAAGCTAAAGAGCGTCAGGAAACTGGGATCCATAACCTCAAGATTGGTTATAATCGAGTATTTGGCTACTATATTGAGGTATCGAAAGGTAATCTTGGTAAACTTGATGATAGTAGGTATGAACGTCTTCAAACACTTACCAATGCGGAACGTTTTTCAACACCGGAACTAAAGGAAAAAGAATCGATTATTTTAGAAGCAGAAGAGAAATCTAAAAGTTTAGAATATGAAATTTTTACACAGGTCAGAGATAAGATTAAAAAGCAGATTCCGCGAATTCAGAAATTAGCGAGTGGGATTTCACGTTTAGACGTTTTGCAGAGCTTTGCGACTATTTCTGAGAAGTATCAATTTGTAAAGCCCAAGTTTAATAATGGTCATGATTTGAACATTAAAGCAGGACGTCATCCCGTTGTGGAGCGTGTGATGGGGGCTCAAAGTTATGTTCCAAATGATGTGATAATGAATCCAGATATTTCTGAATTATTAATTACTGGTCCGAACATGTCCGGTAAAAGCACATACATGAGACAGCTAGCTCTAATTGTAATCCTGGCACAAATGGGGTGTTTTGTTCCAGCTGATGCAGCCGAGATGCCCATATTCGATCAAATTTTCACTCGGATTGGTGCTGCCGATGACCTTATTTCGGGTAAAAGTACGTTTATGGTGGAGATGAGGGAAGCCAATGAAGCCTTGAAACATGCCTCCGCTAATTCATTGATTTTGTTTGACGAAATTGGACGAGGAACTTCCACATATGATGGCATGGCACTTGCACAATCTATCATTGAGTATATTCATGATAATATTGGTGCTAAAACACTATTTTCGACTCATTACCATGAATTAACCGAATTAGATCAAGAGTTAAAACATTTAAAGAACGTTCACGTTGGGGCAGTTGAAAAAGATGGCAACCTAGTTTTTCTTCATAAAATTATGGATGGACCAGCCGATCGTTCCTATGGGATTAATGTTGCTAAGTTAGCTGGCCTTCCTGATCAGTTGTTGAAGCGGGCTAGCACGGTTCTTTTAAAGCTAGAAGATGATGAGCAACAAAAAAGTAATGATAATCATGCTACTCAAGCTCAAAGTTCCGTTCATAAGGATAACCCAGCATCTACCACGCCATCTAGTTCAATTGATTTAAATGATTCGGAACAAATGGCATTGTTTAAAGTGGATGATCCCAAAAGTGATAAGTCATTAGATAAAAATAAAAGTAAGATTATTGAGGACATTGAGAATACTGATCTTATGAGTAAGACTCCAATTCAGATTATGAATTTGGTGTATAAATGGAAAACTAAGTTAGAAAATTAAGGTGGTGATATTGTGTCCGACATTCATCAATTACCGACAATTCTTTCCGATCAAATTTCGGCTGGAGAAGTTGTTGAGAGGCCAGCATCGGTAGTTAAAGAACTAGTTGAAAATTCAATTGATGCCAGTAGTAGTAAAATTGACATTGAAGTGGTTGATTATGGCCTTAAAAAGATTAAGGTGATTGATAATGGATCTGGAATTGCTCCTGATCAAGTTGAGTTGGCGTTTCGACGTTTTGCTACGAGTAAAATTAATAATAAACGTGATTTGTTTCGAGTTAAATCATTAGGATTTCGTGGCGAAGCTTTGCCTAGTATTGCCTCTGTCTCTGATGTGGAAATGAGGACTTCGGATGGTAGAGAACAGGGGTCTGAAATTAAAATTCATGGTGGCAAGGTTGTAAAGGTGGAGCCATCACAGGCACGAAGAGGAACATCGGTCGTCGTTTCTGATCTGTTCTTTAATACCCCTAACCGGCTAAAATATTTAAAGGCACCATCTACGGAACTATCTAAGATATCTGATATTGTCAATCGATTGGCTCTTAGCCATCCTGAAATTGCTTTTTCTTTGACTCATAATGGTCGCGAACTCCTACGGACTTCGGGTCGAAACAACATGCAACAAGTCATTGCTGGAATCTATGGCAATCGAAGTATGAAGCAAATGATTCCGATTAGTGCTGAAAATCCGGACTTTAAATTAAGTGGGTACGTCAGCTTGCCAGAATTAACTAGAGCAAGCCGTAAATATACATCTGTGATCGTTAATGGGCGATTTATTCGTGACTTTGGCATTGATCACGCGATTATTGATGGGTACGGATCAAAACTGATGGTTGGAAGATATCCGATTGTCGTTTTAAGTATCGAGATGGATCCAACTTTAGTTGATGTTAATGTACATCCTTCAAAAGAGGAAATCAGAATCTCCAAAAAGAAGGAATTAAGTTCATTCGTCTCACAAACAATTTATGATGCTTTAGCAAAACAAAATCTGATTCCTGATGCTATGAATAACCAGACTTTAAAAAATGGGGTTGCACGTCATAACTCTACGGAAATTTCACTTAATTTAAATCAACTCTATGAAGATCAAAATACACAAAAAAGTTCGATTCCACAGGTTAGTAAGTCAGACTCGATGAAGTCAGTGGCTAATCACAATGCTTATCCAGCTCATCATCAGCCGATTATGATTTATCGAAAAAATGATTTAGATTCGAATTCCGCTCGTAAATTTAAAGCAAAGTACGAAAATGAAGTGGTCGACTTACCGTTTGGTGATAATCAGCAAAGTCTAAATTCGTCTCATGATTTTCCACAATTACGGTATGTTGGTCAAGTTCATGGTACGTACCTAATTGCTGAAAGTTCAGATGGGATGTATGTTGTTGATCAGCACGCTGCTCAAGAACGGATTAATTATGAATACTATCGAAGACAAGTTGGCAATGTGAGTGAAGACGAGCAGAAATTATTGGTTCCAATTGTTCTTGATTACACTTCCAGTGATGCTTTAATTATTTCAAATCATTTGGATCTTTTAGAGCAGAATGGAATCCATTTAGAGTCATTTGGGAAAAATAGTTTTGTCATTAGGCAGCATCCGGTTTGGTTTAAAGCTGGTCAGGAAGAAGATACCATTAAAGAAATGATTGACTGGGTTTTGAGTAACCAACAGCTTTCGATTGCACAGTTTAGAGAAAAAGCTGCCATCATGATGAGTTGTAAACGAGCAATTAAAGCTAATCATCATCTGGATAAGCGCCAGGCTCAGGCCTTGTTAGATAAATTACCACAGTGTGAGAATCCTTTTAATTGTCCCCATGGCCGCCCTGTTTTAGTTCATTTTTCTAATTCAGATCTGGAGACCATGTTTAAGCGAATTCAGGACCCGCATCAAAGTAGAGATGTGAATTTTTAATCCAATAGGAAATGAGTTGATTGTATGTATGAATACTTGTATGGGATGATTACGGATGTGACCCCCAAGTACATTGTTTTAGACGTTGATGGAGTTGGTTACTTAGTTTATGTAGCTAATCCCTATCACTATAGTACTGACCAACAGGTGCGAGTTTATATCCACCAGTCGGTTTCAGACAATGGGATTGCATTATATGGATTTATTTCGTTAGCGGATAAACAACTTTTTGAACAATTACTGAATGTTTCTGGAATTGGATCAAAAAGTGCCTTGGCAATTATGGCTGGTAATGACAGTAATGGTTTAATTAGTGCCATTAATGCTGGAAACATTAAGTATTTAACTAAATTTCCCGGAATTGGGAAAAAGACTGCCCAACAAATTGTGTTGGACCTAAAGGATAAGATTACATCTAATGACGTATTTGTTGGTAGTGTTTCGGTAAATGACGTTGAAGACACTGGAAATAAGCAGTTAGACGATGCATTGAGTGCATTACAAGCTCTTGGCTTTAAGCAACGTGAGGTTGATAAAGTTAAAACAAAACTACAGAAAATAGAAGCAGACTATACAACTGATCAATATATTAGTTCAGGTCTCAAACTATTGACTAAGTAGATTAGGAGGAAGTTAATGGCAGATGATCGAATAGTTTCTGGATCAAGTGATGATGAAAACGATGATTCTTTTGAAATGTCACTTCGCCCCCAAAGTTTTGATCAGTATATCGGTCAAGATGACTTAAAAAAGAAACTTAAGATTTACATTCAAGCTGCTAGGCAGCGAGAAGAATCACTTGATCATGTCTTATTGTATGGACCACCTGGTCTTGGGAAGACGACACTAGCAAACGTGATTGCAAATGAGATGGGCGTTGATATGAAGACAACCACTGGTCCCGCCATTGAAAAAAAAGGTGACTTGGTGGCTCTTTTAAACGAATTAAAACCCGGTGATATTCTTTTTATTGATGAAATTCATCGTCTACCTAAAGAAGTTGAAGAGATGTTATATTCCGCGATGGAAGACTACTATGTTGACATTATCATTGGAAATGACGATTCAACCAAGCATCCCGTTCACTTTGAATTACCACCGTTTACGCTGATCGGAGCTACCACAAGGGCTGGGTTGCTTGATTCACCATTTAGAGATCGGTTTGGTATTGTTGAACGGATGAATTACTATAACGATCGTGATTTAGAAAAGATTGTGAAACGTTCAGCTAAAATCTTTCATAGTAAGATTAAAGAAGATGGTGCTCACGAAATTGCGCTGCGCTCCAGAGGAACTCCTCGAGTTGCTAATCGATTGTTAAAACGGGTGAGAGATTTTGCACAGGTGGCCAATCATGATGAGATTGATGTTAATAGCGTTGATACCGCACTTAATGCTTTAGGCGTTGATAAGAACGGATTAGATCGAACTGATCTCAATTTGCTTTCAACGATGATCGACTTTTACGATGGTGGTCCAGTTGGATTAAATACCTTAGCCGCCAATATTGGCGAAGAATCAGAAACAATTTCTGAGATGTATGAACCATATTTGTTACAGATTGGATATCTCAAGCGGACTGCTCGAGGACGGATGGTAACAAGAGCTGGTTATAAACACTTGGGCCGAAAATATCCTGAAGCTAATTAAATTAATTGGAAATTTTATCGACAATTTGGTAAGCTATTGTTAAATAAAGAATGAGGTGAAAACATGCAGAACATATCACAATATGCTGGAATTATTGTATTAATTCTTTTGTTCGTTTTAATGTATTTTATGATGATCAGACCACAAAAGAAGCAACAACAAAAGCATCAAAACACTTTGAAAAACTTGCGTAAGGGTGATCATGTGGTTACCATTGGCAGACTTCATGGAATTGTTGATCAAATTAATAATGAAAAGCGAACGGTTACTTTAGACTGTGATGGTCTTTATTTAGTATTTGACCTCAACGCGATTGCAAGTGCAAGTCGTCCAGGAGAAGATAGTGCTTCAGATGATTCAAAAAAGAAGGATACTTCCAAAAAAGACGAATCAGAAAAAGCATCCGATGTAAGTAATAATTCAAATGATGACAACGCTTAATAAGAGGGTCGGATGAGTCCGATCTTTTTTATTGGATGAACAAGAACGTACGTTTGGGACAGAAGGTGAACTTTTGGAAGAATCAATTCAAATCAATCATTCACGTCGGATTTTACATGTTGATATGGATGCTTTTTTTGCCTCAATTGAGCAACGTGAGCATCCTGAATTTGTTGATCAACCACTCATTATTTCTAAAGATCCAAGGACGACTGGTGGTCGTGGAGTAGTGACCACTGCTAATTACCCAGCGAGAAAGTTTGGCGTTCATTCAGCAATGCCTGCTAGTAAAGCACTTGAACTTTGTCCTAAGGGAATTTTTAAGGCACCCGAATTTGAATTGTATCGAAGCGTCTCGCATCAAATTCATGCGATTTTTCATGAATATACCGACCGAATTGAAACCGTTGCGCTTGATGAGGCTTACCTTGACATCTCAGATAACAAAAAGGGAATTGATAATCCGGTACTGATTGCTCATTTGATTCAAAGTGAAATATGGGAAAAGACTCATCTAACTTCTTCCACCGGGATTTCTTACAATAAGTTTTTGGCCAAGGAGGCTTCTGATTACCGGAAACCTGCTGGAGTTTCTGTGATCGATGTGGAAGATAGTCACGAATTTTTGATGAAACTTCCCATTGAACGTTATCGGGGTGTTGGAAAAAAGACGCTTCAAAAAATGCAACGATTAAACATCCAAAATGGTTATGATTTATACCAACAATCAGAGATGGATCTTATCAAGAATTTTGGTAAGTTTGGTTATTTTTTGTATCGTCGAGTTCGCGGATCCGATGATCGACCGGTTGAGTATCAAAGAGAGCGCAAATCAATTGGAAAAGAAAGAACTTATGGTCCTGAGTTAAAAAGCCGACAAGAAGTGGAATCACAACTCCATAAGATTTCTGAGATGGTGGAGCAGTCATTAAATCAGCATGAGAAACATGGAAAAGTTTTAGTCTTAAAGGTCAGGTACAGTGACTTTACTACGTTAACCAAAAGAGTTTCGTGGAATGATTTTATGGAAAACGATGCCAGTCTTTTTTATGATTTGGCAATGGAGCTTTTTGATTTGCTTCCTGATGCCACTAATGGTGTTAGATTGTTGGGAATAACACTTACTAGTCTCTCAGACTTAGGGTTTCAAAACGTTAAGCTTCCCTTGTATTCAGATCCTCACTTTGAATTATAGTGTTTGTGGGTTATACTTAACTGTTAAATAATTAAGATTATTAGAGGCTATTTTAATGAATACAAAGCAGCAAATTAACGAAAAAATCAAGGAATATCCGACGATTATTATTCACAGACATCAGAGTCCTGATCCAGATGCGGTTGGTTCTCAAATTGGGTTGGCTAGCATTATTAAGGCATCTTATCCGAATAAAAAGGTTTTGACCGTTGGAAAACAGTATCCAGGCTTTGATTGGTTAGGAAAAGTTACGAAAGCAAGTGACGATGATTACAAGAATGCTTTAGTGATTGTGGTTGATACTGCTAACCAGCCGCGAATTGATGATGATCGTTATACAAAGGGAAAATATTTAATTAAAATTGATCATCATCCAAATGACGATCAATTTGGGGATTTGATGTGGGTTGAACCAGAAGCATCAAGTACTTCCGAATTAATTTATGATTTATTTGCTGCTAATGATGATTTAAAGATGACAGATGATGCAGCTCGTTTATTGTATGCTGGAATCATCGGAGATACCGGTAGGTTTAAGTATTCATCGACTTCATCGCATACGTTTGAGGTGGCAGGCAAATTAGACCAGTACGATTTTTCGATTACCGACGTGGCCCAAATTGAAGATGAAATTGATACTGCCCAAGCTCGTTTGGCTGCTTATGTATACAATAATTTGAAAATTGACGACAATGGGGCTGCATATGTAGTTTTGAATAATGAAGTAATTAAGGACCTCAACTTAGGTGATGATAGTACGTCATCAGTGGTTCCGTTGCCCGGTAATATTGGCACTGTGGTTTCTTGGGCGATTTTTGTCCAACAAAAAGAAGGAAATTATCGCATTCGATTGCGTTCTAAAGGACCATCCATTAACGAATTGGCTAAAGAACACAACGGTGGTGGTCATGCGCTTGCAAGTGGAGCTAAAGCTGCTGATGAGGATGAGATTAAACAAGTTGTTAAGCAGCTAGGAGAAATTGTGAAACAGTACAAAAAGGAGAACAATTAATGGGAGCTTCATTTAAAGATTATCATTTTCAACCCTTCATTAGTGATGCCATTCAGGACCTGGGATTTCATAATCCTACTCCAATTCAAACTAAAGTAATTCCAACCATTAAACATGGAAAAAGTGTGATTGGTAAGTCTGCTACTGGTAGTGGAAAAACTCATGCCTTTCTTTTGCCCATTTTTGATGGTTTAGATCTTAATAAAGAAGATGTTCAGGTTGTCATTACAACCCCCAGTAGGGAATTAGCATATCAAATTTATGACAATGCAAAACAAATTGCTAAATTCTCTGATAAAACCATTCACATTGGAAATTATGTCGGAGGAACTGATAAGGAACGCCAAGTTTCAAAGCTTGAGCATGAACAACCTCAGATAGTGATTGGCACTCCGGGTCGCATCTGGGATCTTGTTAAAAATGGTGATCTTGAAATCCATCGTGCTCGTCAACTAGTAATTGATGAAGCCGATATGACTCTAGACTTGGGTTTTTTAGATACAATTGACAAGATTGCTTCTAAAATGGCCGCGGATTTACAGATGATGGTGTTTTCTGCCACTGTTCCACCAAAGTTAAGGCCATTTCTAAAAAAGTACATGAAAAATCCGGTCATGGATGATATTCCCACCAAAACGGTTATCAATCAGGATGTTTCTAACTGGTTGATTTCGACTAAGGGAAAAGATAAAAATGATTTAATTTATCAGCTGATCACGATGGGTGAGCCGTATTTGGTACTTATTTTTGCGAATACGCGTGAGCGGGTAGATGAGATCTATGATTATCTAAAACAACGTGGATTAAAAGTTGCTGAAATCCATGGAGGAATGCAACCGCGAGTTAGAAAGCGGGTTATGAAGCAGATTCAAAACCTTGATTATCAATTCGTGGTGGCGTCTGATCTAGCGTCCCGTGGAATTGATATTTCAGGAGTTTCTCATGTTATTAATGATGATATTCCAACTGATCTAGAATATTTTATACACCGAGTTGGAAGAACCGGTCGAAATGGGATGAAAGGGACTGCCATCACTCTATATGCACCAGGTGAAGAACAAAAGATCTCTGAATTGGAGAAAATGGGGATTAAATTTACTCCTAAAGAAATTAAACATGGAGAAGTAGTTGATACTTATGATAGAAGACGGCGAGCTAAACGTCGTGAGCCCCAAAATAAATTGGATCCTACTATGATTGGTTTGATTAAGAAAAAGAAGAAAAACGTTAAACCAGGATACAAAAAGAAGATTCGCCGTGCTATTAAGCAAAAAAGTGATGAAGACCGTAAAATCGAGATCAGAAATCAAATTCGAGCCCGCAAGAAGCAAAAAAAGCGTAGCTCGCAGCGTTATCAGTAAGAGTCTAATTGACAGTAGTTTATTTTCTGGATATAATTTAAATTAGTTGGATATGTCAAATTAGTGAAGTACTACAGGAAGGTTTGAAAAATGAAAACAGACCGTACTTAGTTATTTTGATGCTACCAAACAGTAGATCGTTTCCCACGTTATAGGGACTAAAGAGGTAATGACAACATCGTTGCAAGTAAAGTGGTACCGCGTCCCGGCGTCTTTGCTAGCAAGGGTGTTTTTTATTTTTTATTATTATGGAGGATATCATGAAAAAGCTCAGCAGTAGTCAAGTTCGTCAAATGTTTCTTGATTTTTTCAAAGAGAAGGGTCATACCGTGGAACCAAGTGCCTCACTAGTCCCAAAGGATGATCCCACTTTACTTTGGATTAATTCTGGGGTTGCCACCATGAAAAAGTATTTTGATGGTTCAGAAGTTCCAAGTAATCCACGATTAACTAGTTCGCAGAAGAGTATTAGAACTAATGATATTGAGAACGTTGGTAAAACGGCAAGACACCAAACTCTGTTTGAGATGCTTGGTGATTTTTCGGTTGGTGATTATTTTAAAAAAGAAGTCATTCCGTGGGCATACGAGTTATTGACTAGTCCGAAGTGGTTTGGATGGGATCCAAATAATTTATACGTCACCGTTTATCCTGATGACAAAGAAACAAAGGAATTATGGGAAAAGGTTGGGATTGCGCCTGATCATATTGTTGAAGCAAAGGACAATTTTTGGGACATTGGTCAAGGTCCCTCAGGTCCTGATTCGGAAATTTTTTATGATCGGGGTGAAAAGTACGATAACTTGGCACCTGATGATCCCGAAAATTATCCTGGCGGTGAAAACGAGCGATATTTGGAAGTTTGGAATATTGTGTTTTCTCAGTTTAATCACACGCCTGAAGGAACCTATGAGCCACTTCCAAGAAAAAACATTGATACTGGAATGGGACTTGAACGGGTTGTATCAATTTTCCAAGATGCACCAACGAACTTTGAAACCGATTTATTTATGCCAATTATCAAGAAAACTGAGGAATTAAGTGATGGTAAGAAGTATGATGGTAATCGGAAAGATGACATCCCCTTTAAGGTCATTGCTGATCACATTCGGGCAATTACCTTTGCCATTGGTGATGGGGCCCTTCCCTCAAATGAAGGACGAGGTTATGTCATTAGACGCCTGATTAGACGGGCAACTGTTAATGGACACGAATTAGGTATTAATGATGCCTTTTTGTATAAACTAGTTCCTGTTGTTGGTCAAATTATGCAATCTTACTATCCAGATGTTCTTGAGCAGAGTGATTATATTCAAAAGATTGTTAAAAATGAGGAAGAGCGTTTTAACACCACGCTAAGCGATGGCTTGCAACTGCTTAATAACCTTATTTCTGAGACTAAGACCAATTCTAAAAAAGAAATTTCTGGTAAAGATGCCTTTAAACTCTACGATACTTATGGTTTTCCCCTTGAACTTACCAAGGAATATGCTGGTAATGAAGGGGTTAAAGTGGATGAAACTGGTTTTGATGTTGAAATGCAAAAGCAACAAGACCGGGCTAGAAACGCTCGTGGGTCGAAGAAATCGATGAAAGTTCAACGAGATTTGTTACTTGATATTAAAACTCCTAGTGAATACGTGGGATACGATCGACTAACCGTTGATGCTGCTAAACTTAATGATATTATTTTTGATGAAAAGCTGGCAAATCAGATCACGCCGGACCAAAAAGAAGCTGAATTAATTTTCGATAAAACACCATTCTATGCTGAAATGGGTGGTCAAGTAGCCGATAGTGGTAAGATTTATAACCAAAATGGTGACGAAGTGGCTGAAGTTGAGGATGTCCAAAAAGCTCCAAATGGTCAAAATCTTCATACTGTTAAAATTACCGGTGATATGAAGAAAGGTGAGAAGTACAAGTTAGTTGTTGACCGCAATTTCCATGATCGGGTTGAGAATAACCATACGGCAACTCATCTATTAGATCAGTCACTAAGAAATGTTCTTGGTGGTCATACGCAACAAGCTGGCTCACTAGTTCGTCCTGATTATCTTCGTTTTGACTTTACCCATTTTGGTCAAGTCACTGACGCTGAACTGCAAAAAGTTGAGAACATGGTTAATCAAAAGATTTTTGCTGCCATTCCCGTTCAAACCGTTGTGACCGACCAAAAAACCGGAAAAGAAATGGGCGCTATTGCACTTTTTGACGCAAAGTATGGCGATGAAGTTCGAGTAGTAAAGATTGATGATTTTTCAATTGAGTTTTGTGGTGGCGATCATGTTAAAAATACCAGTCAGTTGGGATTATTTAAGATTGTCTCTGAGACCGGAGTTGGATCTGGAGTCAGAAGAATTGAAGCTGTTACCTCTAAAGATGCTTTTAATCTTTTAAATGATGAGGAACGAATGTTAAAGGAAATTGGAAAGACAGTTAAGTCGCCAACAACCGATGAAATTCCCGGCCGTGTTAAACAATTACAAGGTCAAATTAAGGATTTGGAAAGTCGACAAGAATCACTTGAAACTAAGCTAGCTAACCAGGAAGCCGCAGACATTTTTGATGATGTTCAGGACGTTAACGGAGTCACTTTGATTGCAGGACACTTAAAAAATGCTAATATGAGTCAACTAAGAGAATTAGCTGATACCTGGAGAGATAAAAACGCTTCAGACGTTCTTGTTCTTGGGACTGGTACTGATGACAAAGCTAATTTATTAGTTGCAGTTAGTGAGGATCAAGTGAAGGCTGGAATTAAAGCTGGTGATTTAATTAAATCAATTTCTAAAAATATCAACGGTGGTGGAGGCGGTCGTCCTAACATGGCCCAAGCTGGTGGTAAAAATCCAGCTGGTATTGATGATGCTTTAAAAGCTGCCAAGACCTGGATTAAGGAACATAAGTAATAGTTGTTATTTGAAAATTAGTCGTGTATTATCTTTTTTGTAGGGGAGGGATCTATGATGGAGCACAAACAAGAAAACATTTCATTATTTAAAGACAAGTCGAATCTAGATATTCATAAGACGCTGGCGACTGTTTACCAAGCCTTAATTGAAAAGGGATATGATCCTTATGTTCAATTAGTTGGTTATTTAACATCTGGCGATCCAGCATATCTTCCAAAATTGAATAATGCGCGGACGCTAATGTGTCATTACGATCGAGAAGAAATAATTGATGTGCTTTTACATTCATATTTGAAGGGTAGAACACCATCAATGGATGGGACGTCAGATTAGTGAGATTAATGGGATTAGATGTTGGATCGAGAACCGTTGGTGTAGCCATGAGCGATGCTTTAGGGTGGACATCTCAAGGAATCGAAATCGTTAAAATCAACGAAGATGAAAAAGAGTTTGGGTTAAAACGAATGAAGGAATTAATCCAGAAATATGATGTCAAAGGCGTTGTCATTGGACTACCTAAGAATATGAATAATACTTCTGGTCCAAGAGTAGAAGCTTCGAAAAATTATGGGGATTTGATAAAGAAAAATTTTAATCTGCCAGTTGATTTTGAAGATGAACGACTTACCACTGTTGAAGCTGAACGAATGCTGATTGAACAAGCTGATGTTTCAAGAGCAAAACGAAAAAAAGTTATTGATAAGGTTGCGGCTGAATTGATTTTACAGAGTTACCTTGATCGTAAGGGTAAGTTATGTAATTTCTAATTAGAAAAGAGGAACTAATATGAGTAAAGAAAACGAGAACAACCAACAAGAACAAGTTACGCTTGTCGATGAAGATGGAAAAGAAAGTTTGTATAATATTTTATTTACCTTCTCATCTGATGATTACAATCGTTCCTATATTTTTATTTATCCAGCAACAGATGATGATAACGATGAAGTAGATATTGAGGCTTATGCATTGCCAAAGGATGATGATCCTGCTAATCCAAGTGGTGGAGAATTAGAACCAATTGAAGATGACAATGAGTGGGAAATGGTTCAAGAAATGCTTGATACATTCCTGCAATCAGGACAAGATCAAAAATAATTAAATAATTAAGTGATGCTGGAAATCCAGCATCCTTTTTTTAATTAATTTAAAGGATTTTCATGATAAAATGGAAGCATTGCGGGAGGTTTTACTTTGGCTGGTAAAAATAGATTTAAAACTAAAATTGGTGGGAAGGAATATACTTTTATTGGGGATGCTTCAGATGAACACATGGAAACAACTGCGCGTATCTTAAACAATCAGTTGGCACAGTTAAAAAACATCTCCAAGGGTGTAAGTGATGAAGATGCTGCCATTTTAATTGCGTTTAATGCAATTTCTGATCAATTAAAAAAACAATTAGAACTTGATAAGATTAACAATAAAGCGGAGGATGACGAAGACTAATGTTATTTACAATTATCATCATAATTATACTAATCTTTTCGATTGTCCATGGTTATCATCGTGGCCTGGTAAATGAGTTATTCAGCTTTATTAGTTATTTGATTGCTGCAATAATTGCGTTTGTTTATGTGATTCCGGTTGCTGATTTTTTAAGAACCGTCTCTAATATGATTTTAGCGACCCATGCTTACAGCAATACTGGCTTCTGGCGGGGACTATCATTTTTGGTAACTTTTGTAGTAGTGGCGGTTATTTTAAGATGGGTTTCACATCTATTGAATCGAATTGTTTCTTTGCCAGTGTTAAGACAACTGAATTCACTCTTGGGTGCGGTTGTTGGCGTAATCATTAGTTTGTTAGTGATAATGTTAATACTTGATGGATTATTATTGACTAACAATAATTGGGTAAATACTGAATATCAAAATTCAACCGTCTCACAGATGATCACGATGGATTCTCCACACTTATTTAATCAAATGATAAATCGGTAAAATGGGATGAAAAAATGAACGAAAAAGTACTTGATACATTAGAATATAACAGAGTGAAGCAGTTGCTGGGTCAATTTCTAACCACTGAAAATGGATCAAGAGAATTAAAACAATTAAGGCCAAGTAGTGATTATGATGTAGTCTCTCACTCATTGGATGAGTCAGATGACGGCTCACATATTTATCGCCTAAACAAAATGATCCCAGTTCCTAGGTTAAATGACATTACTCCATACGTGAAACGATTAGCGCTTAATGCCGATTTAAACGGTACTGAGTTGGCTCAAGTTAGTGCGGTTTTACTTGCAAGTGTGCGGGTTAAAACTTTCTTTGATAATTTAGCGGATGATAAAATTAATTTGAACGTTTTGTACGATGAAGCCAAGAACTTTAATGATCTTCCGGAAGTTTCAAAACGACTTGAGACGTCAATTGACGAAGATGGACGAGTGTTAGATTCGGCATCTAATCAGTTGCGTTCCATTAGAAGAGAAATCGCGCGCTTAGAAGCTAATATCAAAACTACCATGAATAAGTTTATCCATGGCAAGCAATCGAAATATTTGAGTGAGCCAATCATCACGGTTCGAGATGGTCGTTATGTTATTCCAGTTAAGGCAGAAGACAAACAAAAATTTGGTGGAATCGTTCATGATCAAAGTACAAGTGGATTGACTTTGTACATTGAACCTCAAAGTGTAGTCTCATCTAATAACGATCTGAGAAGATCACAACTAGATGAGCGCAAAGAGATTCATAAAATTTTGGGTGAATTATCCGACATGATTAGACCTTATCAAGAGGAACTCATGGAAAATGCTTCTAAATTAGGCCATTTTGACTTGATCAATGCTAAAGCCAAGTTTGCAGATCAGATGAATGCAACTAAGCCAAGTGTTTCAAGGGATAATCATGTTAATTTAAAAAATGTCAGGCATCCGTTAATTGACCAGCAAAAAGTTGTTGGAAATGATATTTCAATTGGATCTGATTTTCGACAAATTATTATTACTGGTCCGAACACGGGTGGTAAGACGATTACCATCAAAACGCTTGGGATAAATCAGTTAATGGCCCAATCTGGAATTTTTGTAATGGCAAATGAAGGTAGTCAAATTGGTGTTTTTGATAATGTGTTTGCTGACATTGGGGATGAACAGTCGATTGAGGCTAATCTTAGTACCTTCTCGTCTCATATGGATAATTTGATTGACATTTTAAAACACATTACTAAGAGAAGCTTAATTTTAATTGATGAACTAGGTGCTGGAACGGATCCTAAAGAAGGAGCGGCATTAGCTATGTCGATTCTAGATAAAATCAGTGAATCAGGTAGTGAAGTGTTGGCCACCACTCATTATCCAGAACTGAAAGTGTATGGCTACAATCGGCCCGAAACGATCAACGCCTCAATGGAATTTGATGAGAAGACCCTTGAGCCAACATATCGACTATTGATGGGAGTTCCAGGGCAAAGTAATGCTTTAAACATTGCTAAGCGTCTGGGATTGGATGAGTCGATCATTTCTGAAGCTAGTTCACTAATGGATTCTAATAGTCAAGATATTAATAAAATGATTAAGCAACTAACAAAACAGACTAAAGCTGCCGATGAACGTGCCCGTAAGCTCAAGGTGGAACTGGCAGATAATGAACAATTGCACGCTAGGTTAGACGAGCAACTCACTAAGTTTAATAATAATAAAGATACGATGGTTAATGATGCCAAGCGTCAGGCCAATCAAATTGTTTCAAAAACAAGACGAGAAGCTAACGAAATTATTAATCATCTTCATCACCTTCAACGTCAAAGTAAACAATCAGTCAAAGAAAATGAATTAATTGATGCTAAGGGAAAGATCAATTCTCTTGAACAGCATCCAGAACTTAAACATAATCGTGTTTTGAAACGAGAAAAAGCAAAGCATAACTTTAAAGAGGGTGATGACGTACTGGTTAAGTCTTATGGGCAAAGGGGTGTTCTGCTTAATAAGATTGGTAGAGATAATTGGGAAGTGCAACTTGGAATTTTAAAGATGAAAGTTTCCGAGTCTGACCTTGAAAAGGTTCAAAAAGAGACTTCAAAGCCGAAAAAGCACACGCCTAGTGTGCGGCGAACGCGTTCAAGTGGGATTTCACCAACCCTTGATTTACGTGGTGAAAGATATGAATCAGCCATGCAACAACTAGATCGTTACATTGATTCCGCTCTTTTGGCTGGTTATCCATCCGTTACCATTATTCATGGGAAAGGAACCGGAGCTCTACGTAAGGGAGTCATAAATTATCTAAAACGCAATCGCCGCGTTAAGGAATTTGGTTTTTCACCAGCAAATGCTGGTGGGGACGGCTCAACTGTCGTCAAGTTTAAGTAGATTGTATGCAACTTAGTTGCATTTGAATCAATACGTGTTTATACTTACTCATAGTAAGAAGTTAAGGAGGCAAATGTTATGGTTAATGAAACTAATGATGCAAACTTTAAAGAAGACACTGCCGATGGGATTTCAGTTGTTGATTTTTGGGCACCATGGTGTGGCCCATGTAAGATGCAATCACCAGTAGTTGAAGACTTGTCTGAGGATCCTGAGGTAGCAGATAAGGTTAAATTCTTTAAAATGAATGTTGATGATAATCCAAACACTTCACGTGAATTTGGGATTATGAGTATTCCAACTTTGATGGTGCTTAAGGATGGCAAGGTTATCGACCAAATTGTCGGCTTTCATTCAAAGGATCAGTTAAAGAAATTGTTGTCTGCATATACAGCATAAAAAAAGAGCCAAATGGCTCTTTTTTATTTTGCGATGATAATTGGTTTAAAATCACTAGGATTGTTGACCGGAGCATTGGGATCAGAAACAACTATAAAGTTCACACTGTTTAATTTAATGGTTGCTTCGCATTCGGTTGCGATTTGATCGATCTGCTGTTTCGTTTGTGCTAAAAATCCAGCTTCAAGCATAAAATCGGGATCCTTGTTCAGCTTTAATCTGGTTTCGACTTCTGGTCCAGCTAATTTCCAGTTGATTTTTTTGAGACTTTCCTTTTTAAGTTCTAGATTACCAAACTGACTTTGTTTAAAGAATACTTGAAGATCATCATTTGATGCTAGTGGGAACTTAGTGGCAAGATCCTTGCCAGCCCAGTATAAGATGTCGTGAATATCTTGATCCAACAAATCTGGTAAAAGACTATCTCTTAAAAGTTCGATTCCCCAAAAGGGTGAATCAGAATGTTCTTTGCGAAACTTTTCGTATTTATTCATATCAGAGTCCTCTTCCAAAAAGATACTTTACAAATAACATTTTATCATAGAACACCGTGAAATAAAGGAGAAAGGCAACTTGAACTAAATTTAAAAAAACGCCATAATTAGATTTGAAGTTAATAGGAGGGATAATATGAAATCATCACCAGTAGCTTATATGGATTCTGGAATTGGTGGAATGACAGTTGCAAAAGTGGCACTTTCAAAATTACCACATGAAAACATGATTTATCTTGGAGACGAAGCTCGACTTCCTTACGGCGAAAAAACCGTAGATGAGGTTCGCAAGTACTCAGCTGAGATCGGGAGTTTTTTTGTTGATCAAGGCGCTAAGATGATGGTGATTGCTTGTAATACTGCCACGGCAGCAGCTCTTTCGTATTTAAGAAAGATCCTTCCAATTCCTGTGATTGGAGTTATTGAACCGGGAAGCTTAGCTGCAGTTAAGAAAACTAAAAATCAAAAAATTGGTGTAATTGCGACCAAAGGTACGGTTGCTAGTCACTCTTATCAAGATACAATTAAAGGCATTGATCCTAATATCACTGTGAAAGAAGTGGCGTGTCCGGATTTTATTCCGCTTGTTGAAAGTGGTGATTATCAAAGTTTGACCGCTAAAAAGACGATTATTGAAGGTTTGAAACCGTTTAAGGATAGTGGGATTGATACGTTAGTATTAGGTTGTACTCATTTTCCAATTATTGCGAGTTTAATTGCGGATGTAATGGGCCCCGATGTTACTTTGGTTAATCCTGGATACGAAACGGTTAATGCTGTTAAAAATGAATTAAAGCAAAAGGGTGAACTAGCAAACGTGAAATCGCCTAGTGATCGTTTTTACACCACTGCCGATGTTGAAAGATTTGATAAAGTGGGTAAAAACTGGTTGCATACTGATATTGATGCTAAGTTGATTCCTGTTAAACAATTGGAGAAATACTGATGAAAAATAATCAAATTGTTCTTGCCTCAAAAAATCCTGGTAAAATCAATGAGTTTTCGGAGATGCTTTCAAAATTAGGCTTAACCGTGAAGTCAATTAATGATTTTGAAGATGTTCCACCGATTGATGAGAATGGTTCAACCTTTGAAGAGAATGCAAGTATTAAAGCCAGGGTCGTCTCTGACTACTTAAATTTGCCGGTGTTAGCTGATGATTCAGGTTTGGTGGTTAATGCTTTAGGTGGAGCGCCCGGAGTTCACTCAGCGCGTTATGCTGGCGATCATAATGATGAGGCTAATAAAGCTAAATTGTTAAAGAACATGGCGGGTCAAAAGGATCGTTCCGCCCATTTTAATACAACACTGATTGTGAGAAGACCGGATGGTAAACAACTAGTGGTTGTGGGAAGAGTTAACGGTCAGATTGTAGAAACTCCAAAAGGGACAAATGGATTTGGTTATGATCCTCTCTTTTATCTTCCTGACGTTGGTAAAACTTTGGCGGAGTTAACGGACGCCCAAAAGAATCACTACAGCGCTCGTGGCAATGCTTTGCGTAAGTTAACTAGTGTAATTGAAGATTGGTGGTAAAAAAGAGCCTATCACGATTAGTGATAGGCTCTTTTTTAGTTTGTGCTTTGTGGTGGTTCTGGCACCACTAAAGGTGAAAGTGGAAGATTAATTCCGGCCTTATTAATAGCAGTCAGGTATGCTCCTAGATATTCAGCGTTAACGTCGAATTCACGTTCATTCTTAGTGTGTAAGAAAACGGAGATTGCAAGCGAGCCATCTTGTAAGAAGTTAGTCCCGAAGATGACTGGTTTACCAACAATGTCAGGGTCATTGGGACACTTTTCTTCGTTAACTTTAGCAATGATATCTTCGACCTTGTGGATTGGGGTTTCAGGAGTAATTCGAATATTGATGATGGTCATCATTTCTCCACGGGAAAGGTTGGAAACGGTGGTGATACTACGATTAGGGATGAAATTTAAAGTTCCATTGATACTTGTGATTTGAGTCGTGCGAAGCCCAACGGCTTTAACGTACCCCTCAATATTGTTAATAATAACGCGTTCCCCCACGTCGATTTGATGTTCAGCTAGGATAAAAAAGCCACTAACAATATCACTGACGAATCCTTGTGCTCCAAGTCCAATTGCTAAACTGAAGATTCCGGCTCCTGCGAGTAACGTTCCAACTGGGATTCCAATCATTGACAATAGTGAATATAACCAGAAGAAAACGACGGTGTAGTAGTAAATGTTGGTGGTAAGGGTGTACATCGTTTTATTTCGTCTGGCAGCAATGGGTTCTGACGTTCCGGTTATTTTGGGCAATTTATCCTGTTTTTGCGAGATATCATTTTGACGTTTGTTAAAATAGTGTTTAATAAATCTTCTTCCAACTCTTATTATAATTAAGAATAAAATTGAAACTAAGATAATGCTGATAATCTTGGTAGTAAGATTAGAGAATATTTTAGCCCAGTCAAAACTTCTAAAATACTTAGTTAAAAACGATGGATTTGCTACGTTTTCAACGGATCCTGATTTAAGGGCTGATGAAGCGTTAGCTCCGTTAGCCACTAATTGGATAAATATGTTCATAATGTCCTCCGCTCCTAATTTTTCGATTATCAACATTTTAACAGAGACGAGACCCAAATAAAATTAAGCTTTTTAAATTGTCATATGGGTTAGATAATGCTATTCTAAATGGAGAAGAAGCCATTAGGAGGATAATTAAATGGGGATTGGTGAGTTAGCAGCGCTAATTGCTGCAATTGCTTTTTTAGTATTAGTTGTATTTTTATGCTTGTTTTTGGTCCGTTTATCAAAAACGGTTAAAGACTTAAGTGAAAATGTTGATAGTCTTACTAATGATGCAAATCATATTAGCAAAGAGTGTGAGCAGATTATGGTGATTTCAAATACATTGTTAAATAACGTTAACTCAAAGTTGGATCAAGTCGACCCAGTTTTTCAGGCGGCTGCTGATTTAGGTGTTAGTGTTTCAGACTTAAATGAAGCAACCAGAACTGCAACTGAAAAAGTTAGATCAAAGAGTGGTTTGTTAGCCAAGACTTCGGCTTTGACTTTTGCTGGTAAAATGATTGGTAGATTATTCTCCAAACGCGACAAAAATTCTGAAGGAACAAATTAAGGGGTGGATTGGTTATGAATTTTAAAAAGGGAATGCTTTTAGGATCAGTAATCGGCGGAACTGCTGCATTTGTAGCATACAAACTATTAGATGAATCGAGAAAGCGTGAGATCAAAGACTTTCTTCTTGATACCACTGAAGATGTTAAAGATCGTGCACTAGATTACGTTTATTACGCAAATGACACTGCTGAAGACCTTAAGGATCTTGCTTCAGATAAGATGGATGATGCTAAAGACTCAGTGCAAAAAGTAAATGAATCACTGGGGGATAAGTTATCTGATTTGCAAGAGGCTGTTAATTCATTAAGGGCGAACGTTGATGAACATCCTGCTCCTAGAAATGAATTAGATGATCTTGCTAAAGAAAAAGAATCTGATGACATTGTGATTGATCCTGATGATGCCTTTAGTGATCAAGATCGAGCAGAAACAATTTATCCAATTCACGAACATCACGAAAAGTAATTTATTTACCCAAATCGGACGGTAGTCCGGTTTTTTTTGCCTCAAAATGTAACCGATTTCACTTGAATGAGTTCTTTTACTTTGATATATTTATAATAATTAATGGTCTAGTAGTACATAATAGGAGAAACCAAATTTGAAAAAACAAAATGTGACAATTTATGATGTAGCTCGTGAAGCCAATGTTTCAATGGCAACTGTCTCAAGGGTAGTAAATGGGAATCAGAATGTGAAAGATGCTACCAAACAAAAGGTTTTGAGTGTCATTGATAAACTTGACTATCGACCTAACGCAGTTGCTAGGGGACTAGCAAGCAAAAAGTCAACGACGGTTGGAGTTATTATCCCCAACGTTACCAATACCTATTTTGCTTCGCTTGCACGCGGGATTGACGATATAGCAACGATGTATAAGTACAATATTATCTTGACTAATTCGGATGGGAACAATCAGCGTGAACTCACTTCAATGAATACATTGCAAGCCAAGCAAGTTGATGGAATTGTATTTATGGGAAATGAAATTTCTGATGAACTTCGGACTGAATTTAAAAAGTCACACGCCCCAGTTGTTTTGGCAGGTTCAGTTGATGCTAGTGGTAAGATTCCTAGTGTGAACATTGATTATCGCCAAGCCGTGTATTCCGAGGTTACCCATTTGATTAGTAACGGGAACGATCGTATTGCTTTTATCTCCGGACCCTTAAACCGATCGATTAATAAAGATTTCAGGTTAAAAGGGTATAAAGACGCGCTTTCAGATGCTGGAATTCCGTTTGAGAAAGCATTATTATTTGAGACCGATGTAAGCTATTCTGGTGGATATGCTTTAAGAGAGCAACTAAAAAAGAATGAAGTAACTGCGGCAATTGTTACCGATGATGATATGGCTGCTGGGGTGATGAACTCAATGACCGATGACGGTGTCAGTGTTCCCGGGGAATTTGAACTGGCCACTAGTAATGATACTAAACTGACTGAGATGACTAGACCAACTATGTCAACTATTACTCAGCCGCTTTATGATGTTGGAGCTGTTGCCATGCGACTCTTAACCAAGTTGATGAATAATGAAGAAATTGATGAAAACAAGGTCTTTTTACCCTTTGGATTAAAGAAGCGTGAATCGACCAAATAGAACTATGCTTGATACTAAGGCCACAAATTGATATAATTGTAGAGTTAATATGTTTAAAGAGAGAGGAGTTGTGATCATGTCAGGACATTCAAAGTGGCATAACATTCAAGGACGAAAGAACGCCCAAGATGCTAAGCGTGGAAAGATTTTCCAGAAGATCTCACGTAACTTATATCAAGCTGCAAAAGCTGGTGGAAGTGATCCCGAAGGAAATCCTCAATTAAGACTAGAAATGGAAAAAGCTCGTGAAGCAAACATGCCAAAAGATAACGTTCAACGAGCAATTGACAAGGCTTCAGGAGTTGGTGGAGCTAAATTTGAAGAAGTAACATATGAAGGTTATGGACCTGGTGGGACTGCCGTTATGGTTTCTGCTTTAACCGATAATAAAAACCGAACCGCTGCTGCTATTCGTTCAGCTTTCACTCATCATGGTGGTTCTCTTGGAACTGACGGATCGGTCTCATATATGTTTGACCGAAAGGGTCTTATTACGATTTCAAAGTCAGATACTGATGACGACGAGGATAGTATGTTGATGGCAGCGTTGGATGCTGGTGCTGATGATATGAAATCAACGGATGATGAGTATCAAATTCTTACTGATCCTGCTAGCATGGCTAATGTTCGTGATGCATTACAAGATGCAGGATACAAATTGGATGCCGAAGTTAAGTTGATTCCACAGAATACGACAGAAGTTCCTTCAGATAAAGTTGAACAGTACAGTGGTCTAATTGATGAATTAGAAGATAACGATGATGTTCAAGATGTTTATGAAGCTGCTGTATTACCTAATCAAGCTAAATAATTAAATTAGTTTATAAAAGATGCAATCTTTAATTAGATTGCATCTTTTTTTCGTATTTAGTTATGAAGGATGTGATTAAAGTGAAAGTGACACAATGGTTGAACAATATTATGGAATTTGCAGTTCAACGACAAGCTTCGGATGTTTTTATTTTACCTAAGGAAAAAGACTATTGTATCAAGGTTCATACGGCCGTTCGGACGATTCAAATTACGGATTTGAGCAAAGACATGGCTAAAAAAGTCATTTCATATTGTAAATATCAAAGTGGGATGTCGGTTACGGATAATCGCAGGCCCCAATTAGGATCGATGGACTATGTAATCAAAGGTCAAAAATTACGTTTACGATTATCATCGGTGGGTAATTTCAGTCAAGATGAATCAATGGTAATTAGGATTATCTATGACAGTAATCATGTCGATAGTGGCTTTTTTTATGCTGATCAAATTCAAAAGATCGAGTCCTCTTGTAAAAAACGTGGTTTACTTTTGTTTGCTGGTCCTACTGGTTCTGGTAAGACGACCACGATTTATCGAATCGTTAGAAGCATTAGTAAAAATCAGATCGTGATGACAATTGAAGATCCAGTTGAAATTTATGAAGAAAATTTTTTACAACTTGAGGTTAATGATCGGGCCCAAATGACTTACGCTGATTTACTTAAAGTGGGATTAAGACAACGTCCTGATGTTTTTATAATTGGTGAGATTCGTGATCATCAAACGGCCGAAGTGGCAATCTCGGCGGCTCTATCGGGACATTTAGTGCTAAGCACAGTTCATGCAAGGTCTCCTGAAGGAACAATTCAAAGATTGCTAGAGCTCGGGGTTGATTATGAAAGAATCAAATCAGCTTTGAATTTAGTGGTGTATCAACGATTAATACCAACCGTTTCAAAGAAGACTAAGACTCTTATGACTATTAAAGATAAATTTGGTGATCATGCGCTATTAAAAGACGATATGAATGATTGGAAGAATCGAATTGATGAGCTTTCGAGGAAAGGAATAATTAGTGAAAAAGTTAAAGATGAATACTATTACGGGTAAATGTGTTTCCCTTAAACAACAGTCATTCTTGTTCTCAACCTTGGGAGACCTTTTATTGATGGGATTTTCTATCCAACAAAGCTTGAAGTTTATTAAAGTGGTGTCAACAAAAAATCAGAAAATAGTTACTAGGATCATGCAAAGTTTGGAGGACGGGAATTCGCTGCCAGAATCGATGAGATTCTTTTTGAGTGAATCAATTTATTACCAATTAGAAATTGCCGATAAACATGGAGATTTGATTAATGAGATGAAAGAGGTCGGGGAGTTCTTAAAGTTAAGAATTGCTCAAAATGAAAAGATTAAGGGAGTTGTAATTTATCCAGCATTTTTGTTTGTGGTCTTGTTTAGTATTATTTTTGCAGTTAGGTTTGTGATCATGCCCCAAACTGCTGATTTAACCGGTAAATCAGCTTCTAATGGAAGCCATTTTATTCAATATGTCGTTTATGGATTAATATTCATGGCGCTTGTGGCGGGAATTTTTGGTTATCAAAGTTTTAAAAATAAAAAGTGTATTGATCGAATTAATTTGTTGGTAAAGATCCCATTACTTGGTTCATTGTTTAAGTCATATTACCAATATTTTGTGACCTCCAACTTTGCGCTAATGATCAAAGGAGGATTGGACTTAAAACAAGTTGTTTTTAGTTTATTAAAATTTGATCATCAGAGTCTTCTATATGATGTTGGGAAGACCATGCAAGATGGTTTTAACAATGGACTTAGTTTTGGAGCAAGTTTAGCTCATTATTCCTTTGTTTCTGAGGAAATGATTGTGTTTCTATCAAATGGAAGTACTCAGTCTGAATTAGCCCAAAATTTAAAAGCTTTAAGTCAGCTCAGCTTTAAAGACATGATCAAAAAGTCGAATTTACTGATTAAGTTAATCCAGCCGATTTCATTTGCGGTGATCGGCATCCTAATTGTGGGTGCTTACTTGCAGATGTTACTGCCAATGTATAACTCAATGAAAGGAATTTACTAATGAAGAGAAAAGGATTCACACTAATTGAAATGACAATTGTCTTATTCATTATCTCGCTACTGGTTCTAATTATTATTCCGAACTTAAGCAATCAAAAGGATCACGCCAAAAAAATTCATGGATCGGCGATGGTGTCGGTTATTCAAACTCAAATCGATGCTTATGAAGACGAAAAGCATGACGGAAATGTAACCATTAACAAGTTAGTTAGAAGCCATTATTTAACGAGTAAGCAGGCTAAACAAGCTCAAGTGGAAAGAGTGGTCGTAGTAAAAAATCATGCTGTTCAAAGATAATCAAGTGGGTTTTACGTTAGTGGAAAGTCTCCTCGTTTTGTTTTTAACATCCCTTATTTTAGGGATCACCTTGGTTGCCGGAAACTATTTGGGATTTTTTGAGGGTAAAGAGGAACGCTTTTTTCAAACTTTAGACTCAGGGTGGAACGACGCGTTACTAGAGTCACAGAATAGTCATCATTCAACGGACGTATTGTTTTATCCAGATGATGAAGTGGTGTTTGCTAAGTGCGGCAAATCGAAACAAAAAGATAAGATAATTAGGATGCCAAAGGGATTAAGCGTTAAAAGTTATCATGATATTGAGATCAAAAGTGATGGATACGTTAAACCGCAAACAATTCGATGGTATTCGCAAAACCAAAAGAAAACGATTTTACAAAAAATTCAACTTGGATGGGGTGCATATCATCTTGAGACTATTAAATAAAATTAGACTTGGATTTACGTTGATTGACTCTTTAGTTGGTCTAATTCTGATTTGTAGTGGTGTGATCTTTTATTTAAACGTTAATGATTTTGAATATCATTGCTTAAGAAAAAGTCAGTATGAAACACATCAGGTTAGGATGAATTATGAACGTGAATTACTTAAAAAATATAAATGATCGAGCCGGCTTTTCGTTGATTGAGTCCATTTGTTCACTTTTGTTGGTCTCGTTAGCATTTAGCTTGATTATGATTACTAGTCAATTAATTCAAAAGGAAAAGTGGAGTGATAATCAGGGAACCTTTTATCGTTATCTTGATGTGATTGAGTCACCTGATTATCAGTTTAAGATGATTAAAGTCACTAAAGATGCCATTAAATTAAAGAGTAAGAAGGAAAATAAGGAATATATAATGGAACATTATCATGACATGGTTCGATTGCGTGGAGTAAATGGTGGACATATTCCAATCATATTAAACGTTAGTAAGGCATCTTGGTCATTACATCATCATATATTAACTAGTCAAATTAGAATTAATGGGGTCAATTATGAAGCCAAAAGTCACCTGTAAGAGAAGCGGGAGTTTAACGTTAGTTGCAATTTTGTTTTTAACTTTTTTGTCTGGAATAGTTGTTTATCGTTACCAAAAGATTAATTTTCAAATTCAAAATAATCATATTCGAACCGCAAAATATCAAAGACTAACGAAAGAATTGAATAATTCTAATAGATAAATGAGAAATCTTGAATAATATGCGTGAATTCTGGTAATATTAACCCTAGATATATAAGAAGAGGGGTTGATATTCTGTCTGAGAAAGAATCAATATCATTGTTTCAAGTTTTTGATCAATCCAGTAAAGTCTTGAGTCAGGCGTTAGGTACTTCGTATCTAGACGCTTTCATCGAAACCGCCGATAATATGATTGATAACAATATCGTTCGGGTCGAGGATGGTATTCCGAAATCCAACGTTGTTGATGAACTGACTAAGTTGTATCAAACGGTTGACTATAAAAAGATGGATAATGAATCGATTAGACGTGCTATTCAAATGGTTATGATCAAAGCTACTAAAGAAGATAAGATTCAGGCAAATCATCAAATAACTCCTGATACAATCGCTTACATCATGGGATACATAGTTACGCGGATTTATGAACACAAGTCTAGCGTGAGCATCCTTGATCCAGCAGTTGGAACTGGGAATTTACTTACAGCGGTCATGAATCAGCTACACGATTCACTTCATGATACTGTTAAGGGATATGGAATCGATAATGATGATTCAATGATTTCAATTGCTAGTATTAGTTCTGAAATGCAAGATTTAGATGTTGAACTAATTCAGCAGGATAGTATTGAACATCTGTTGGTTCCTAAGGTTGATTTAGTTGTCTCTGATCTCCCAGTTGGTTATTATCCAATTGATGAAAAGACAAAAAGTTATGCGACGCGGTCACAATCTGGTCATTCATATGTTCATCATTTATTGATTGAGCAGTCAATGAATTACTTAAAGCCTGCTGGATTTGGAGTGTTCCTAGTTCCAAGCAATCTTTTTGAAACGAGTGAAGCAAAGGGACTTTTGAAGTGGTTTCAAGATTCGGTTTATTTACAGGGAGTACTGAATTTACCCCAAGAGTTGTTTGGGGATAAAAGTGCTCAAAAAGCCATTTTAATTTTGCAGAATCGTGGTGGAGATAGTCACCAAGTTCAAAAAGTGATGTTAGGAGAGTTTCCTTCGTTTAAGGATACGACTGCCTTTCAAAAGTTCATGGCTGAGATTGTTGATTGGGAAGAAAACGATTTATTGAAGAAATAGTTGAAATTAAGGAGATTACTCATGGGTAAGATTATTGCAATTAATGCTGGTAGTTCGACTTTAAAGTTTAAGTTGTTTAAAATGCCAGAAGAAGAAGTTCTTGGAGAAGGTTTAATTGAAAGGATTGGCTTACCAAAATCACATGTTGAAATTAAATATGATGATGGGAAGAAATTTGAGGAAACATTAGATGTTAAGGATCATGAACAAGCAATCCAAATTTTGTTAGATCAATTACTCGATCTTGATATTATCAACGACTATAACGAAATTACCGGAGTTGGACATCGAGTCGTTGCCGGGGGAGAATATTTTGATCAATCGGTAATCATTACTCCTGAAGTTCTCAAAAAGATCGAAAGTTTGGATGAATTGGCACCCCTGCATGAGCCAGCCAACGTTCTAGGAATTAAGGCATTTGAAAAGGTGCTTCCAAATGTGACTAGCGTTGCCGTCTTTGATACATCATTTCATCAAACCATCCCCGAGAAAAATTATCTGTACAGTCTTCCTTATGAGTACTACGAAAAATATACGGCTCGTAAATATGGATTCCACGGGATTAGTTATCGCTATGTCTCTCAAAGAGCAGCTGAGTTAATGGGTAAACCCGTAGAAGATTTAAAGATGATTATCATGCATTTAGGTGCGGGGGCTTCAATTTGTGCCGTTAAGAACGGTAAGTCCTATGACACATCGATGGGATTTACCCCAGTTACTGGTTTAACCATGGCTACGCGTTCAGGTGATGTTGATCCTTCTCTTTTGGCCTACGTTATGGAAAAAGAAGGAATGACAGATATCAACGATATGATTAAAGTCTTAAACACTAAGTCTGGATTACTTGGTATTTCGGGTGTCTCTGCTGATATGCGTGAGGTTGAGGCTGCTCAAAAGACTAATCATCGTGCTAGAATTGCCCGTCAAATCTATGTTAATCGAATTGTTAGATACATTGGATCCTACCTAGCTGAACTTGGTGGTGCTGATGCAATTGTGTTCACTGCTGGAGTTGGTGAAAATAGTATTACCGTTAGACAAGAAGTTACTGATCAATTGTCATACTTCGGGATTGGCGTTGATAAAGAAAAGAACAATGTGCGTGGGGTGGTTAGAGATTTGAGTGCTGATGGCTCAAAGATTAAAACCCTTTTGGTACCAACCAACGAAGAATTGATGATTGCCCTTGATGTTCAGCGACTTGAAAAGGAAAAGAATGCAAGTAAATAACCTAAAAGAAATCTTGGTAAATCCAAGATTTCTTTTTTATGTCATTGATTTAACCTTTTTTGAAATTTTGGTAGTTTTTCTTACAAAATATCTGTATAATTTCCATAAAAAGTAGCAAACAGCTTCACGTATCCGTGTATAATGTAGGCATACGTAAAGAAAGGATGTTTTTGTTGGAAAAAAATACAAATAATGAAAACCAAATGTCACGTGGACTTAAAAGTCGTCACGTTCAATTAATGGCACTAGGCGGGACCATTGGAACCGGATTGTTTTTAGGAGCTGGTCAATCAATTCATTTGGCTGGTCCATCCATTATCATTGCATATATAATTGCTGGAGTTGCTTGCTTTTTCTTAATGAGAGCACTTGGTGAATTACTACTTTCAAATACGAATAGTGTTTCGTTCATTGAATTTATTAATAAGTACCTAGGAGAAAGAACTGGTTTTGTGGCAGGCTGGACCTACTGGTTTTGCTGGATTGCCATTGCAATGGCAGAAGTAACCGCTGCTGGTCTATACATGAAGTTTTGGTTTCCTGACCTGCCACAGTGGGTAACTGCTGCCTTCTTAATTTTGATTTTATTCTTGTTGAACTCAATCACCGTGTCTGCTTTTGGTGAAACCGAATTCTGGTTTGCATTGATTAAAGTGGTGGCCATTGTGGCGTTAATCATTATTGGAATTGTTTTGGTTTTAATGCATTACAAGACAAGTGTTGGTTATGCACAGGTGTCTAATTTGTATTCTGATGGCTTTTTTGCCCATGGTGCATCGGGATTTGTCCTTTCTTTTCAAATGGTTCTTTTTAGTTTTGCAGGAATTGAAATGATTGGGATGACTGCTTCAGAGACCCAAGATCCTCAGAGAATCATTCCTAAATGTATTAATGAAGTCCCAACTAGAATCATTATTTTTTATGTTGGTTCGTTATTGGCTCTAATGTGTATTTTTCCTTGGCAGTACATTTCAGCAAATTCGAGTCCTTTTGTCCAAGTGTTTTCAAACATTGGAGTTAAGTCAGCAGCTGCTATTATTAATTTCGTGGTCTTGACCGCTGCAGCCTCTTCTTGTAATAGTGCTATTTTTACTACCGGTAGAATGTTATTTTCTCTAACCGACAAGAGCCAAAATAAATTTGCAAAGAAGCTTGGAACGCTTTCAAAAAGGCACATTCCTGCAAATGCAATTTTGTTTTCAACGATTGTGATTGCTATTTCAGTGTTGTTAAACATTTTGATGCCAGACGGTGTTTTTGAATTAGTTTCAAGTATCGCTACCACTTGTTTCTTGTTTGTTTGGTCTTTAATTGTTATTACACACTATGAATATCGCAAGTCACTTAACCAAGAACAGACAAACAAACTTACCTTCAAGATGCCATTTTTCCCATATTCTGACTTTTTCGTTGTTGGATTTATGGTCTTCGTTGCTTTTGTTTTAATTTTCAAAATGCAAACATTGATCGCATTAATTGGATCGGTTGTTTGGCTTCTTGTTCTATATGGATTTAAAGTTTTAAATGATAAAAGAAGAGAAAACAAAGAAGTCGATGATTAAAGTCATCGACTTTTTGATTATAGTTATTGATGGATGTTAAAATAGAAATTAGCGATAGTTACAGAAAACATTTTGAGGAAGTAATTTTATGGATGATAAAGTAGCAATTCTGCATACCAATGATCTTCATTCTCATTTTGAAAATTGGCCCAAGATCAGAAGGTTTATGAAACTAAGAACAAAACAATTGGAAAAGCAGGGTTATCGAGTGTTTAAAGTTGATGACGGTGACGCCATTGACCGATCAAACGCGCTGACTGATGCTACTTCTGGTAAGGCCAACATTGAATTGATGAATTCAGTTGGTTATGATGCTGCCACAATTGGAAATAATGAAGCACTAACAATGTCACATGACGAACTGGCGCATCTTTATGATGATGCCAATTTTCCCGTTGTTTTGGATAATGTGATTGATGAAAGAACTGGTCAACTTCCAAAATGGGCGATCCCGTATCGTGATTTTAAGCTAAAAAATGATGTTCGGGTCCGTTTTATGGGCTTAACGGCACCTTATCCCACGTACCAATACATGGATTGGAATTCACTTCCAATTAAAAGTACCATTGAGCGTTGTTTGAATGATTGGAAGGGGCAATATGACGTTCTGATTTTGCTTTCTCACTTAGGGATTAGCAATGATCGAAGAATTGCGAAAGCATTTCCTGACATCAATATTATCGTTGGGGGTCACACTCATCATTTGTTAGTTCATGGTGAAATGGTTAATCAAACCATGTTAACTGCAGCTGAGAAATGGGGCCACTACGTCGGTGAAATTACTTTTGACGTTAACGCTGAAAAAAGAGTAGAGAACGTTAAGGCACGTGTATATAAAACATCTGAAATGGAAACCGATGTGCAAGATGCAGAGGAGATTGAGCGTCTTGAAGATCGCGGTGAGAGAATTTTAGCAAGTAGTAAGGTTGCTGACATTCCTCATACAATGACAACGTCACTAACTGATGATAATGAACTGGTTGACTTGGGACTAAAGGCCATTGAAGCTAAAGCTGGGACGACTGCTGCCGTTTTGAACACGGGTTTGTTTTTAGGTGATTTAAAAAAGGGAATTGTTGACAAAAACGAACTCCATAAATTATTACCACATTCAATTCACGTTATGAAAAGTCAATTTTATGGTTATAACTTGTGGGAAATGATTATGGAAATGGAAAAGAACAAGGACTTTTTAGTTCGTTTTGAGCAAAAAGGAATGGGTTTTCGGGGAAAATATTTTGGAAGGCTCATTTATGATGGGATTCGATACGACACTAATAAAAAGCAGTTATTCTATCATAATCAACTAGTAGAACCCGATAAAAAATACACGATTGCTTTGATTGATCATTATAGTTTTATTCCGTTTTTCCCGGCGATTAGCATTGTGGGTAAAAATAACATTTTTTATGGTGAAACTTTGCGGGATGTTTTTGGTGATTATCTAGCAAAGAAGTTTCCGATCGAGGGGAAGTAAAATGGATCACAACGAAATTGAGAGTTTGATTGAAACAAGGAATGATGAGAGAGATTCCTTGGCTACTATTAAGCAGGTTGATGAAACAACTTTAAGCATTAATGGCCACGTGTACGTTCTTGAAGCTAATATTAGAAATGCTTTTGATTTAGGTGAATTTGCCAATAAATTTAATCCCATTTTGACACGTTTTGATTACATTGTTGGTGACTGGGGATATAATCAGTTACGGCTAAAAGGTTTTTATGCTGACTTTAGAAATGTTAGTAAAGGTTTACGTCATGCGGCAATTCCAGATTATATTATTGAGGATGCCAATTTTGGTTCTAATTACTTTGTCTTACACAATTTGGAAGCCGAAAAGGAAAAGAATCAAAGCCATAAAACTAGTAGAAAAAGACAACGTGCTGGTGGAAAAAATAGAAAAGCAGGAACTGCAAGCAAGCATAATGCTAATCAGACGTCAAATAATAATTTTAAATCAAAACATTTTAGAGATGGCAAGCGTGGCTTTACCATTAGACAGAAATAGGTGAAATCTTGATGAAGAGTTACAAGGGATATTTAATTGATTTGGATGGAACCGTTTATCAAGGAAAAAAGCGAATCCCAGCGGCTAAGCGTTTTATTGAGAGACTCCAGAAAAATTACATTCCTTTTTTATTTGTTACGAATAATTCAACCAAGACTCCAAGTGAGGTGGTCCATAATTTGGCACTTAATCACGATATTCATGTTACAAATGACAACGTTTATACTTCTGGGATGGCTACAGCTGCTTTTGTTAGTGAGGATGCGAAGTCGCATGAAAATAAAGTCAGAACGGCATACGTTATTGGAGAAAATGGATTAAAGGAATCCATGGAGAAAATGGGTTTCAATATTTTTACAGATAATCCAGAGTATGTAGTGGTTGGTCTTGATCGTGACTTGACGTATGAAAAATTAGCACGAGCAGTGCTGGGGATTGCCCACGGAGCTAAATTTGTTGGAACTAATCCAGATGCGAGAATTCCAAGCGAATATGGGATGCTGCCAAGTGCTGGTTCAATTATCGACTCAGTTCGGTATGCTTCAGGGGTTGAGCCGGTAATGATTGGCAAACCCAAGACCTTAATTGTTAGAAAAGCTTTAGATCAATTGAATTTAAGCCAAGCAGACGTAATCATGGTAGGCGATAATTATGACACTGATATTATGGCCGGCATTAACGATGGAGTAGATACTTTGCTGACTTATACTGGTGTGTCTACCAGAGAACAGGTAAAAAAGAAAGAAGTTCAACCTACTTATGAGGTAAATAGCTTAGATGAATGGAATACTTTATAGTTTGAAAGATTTAGTAGTATTTGTTTTAATACTACTTTTTTTAATAACATTTGCCGTTTTTTTTGTTATCAATGCTAGTTGGCTTTATTATGTTGCATTTTCCGTGTTGAATTTAACTAATCAATTTCATGTTTCAAGTGGATTATTAATGAGTAATTTTTATAAAATGATTGGTTTCATTCAGAATCCATTTGCGCCTAAATTAAGCTTGGACCAGTTTCCAATTTCGGCAAATGGAATGGTACATTTTAACAATGTAAGAGCGTTGGTATTAACTAATAATTTGGTATTGTTAATTGTATCCATGGTTTTACTTGTCATTATGATTCGTTTCCTTTACTTTAAGAAGTTATGGAAGTTTCAGTTGCTTTCAGAGATGACGATTTTATTTATAATTTTTTTTGGAGTCTTTTGTGTTTTGGATTTTCAAGATGTTTTTATTTATTTCCATGATGTTCTTTTTAGAAATCGGGATTGGGTTTTTACGTCAAAGAAAGATCCAATCATTAACGTATTGCCGAATCAGTATTTTTTAATGTGCTTTTTGTTGTTTTTTTTAATTATTCTTTTGGGATTATCTTTGATAATTTGGATTGGTAAAAGACAACTAAAAAAAGAGTCTGTCTAGAAGATTAAGATCTAATAGACAGGCTCTTTTTGTTTGAAACCTACTTCGATGTAGAAATCTTGCTTTTTAGATATCCAATTAAAGCTGGAATTAGTGAAATTACGATAATCAAAATGATTACTAGTGAAAAGTGTTCCTGAACGAACGGAATATTTCCGAAGAAATACCCAGCTCCACAACAAATCAGTACCCAACTGATACAAGCAATGAGGTTGTATTTAAGGAATTTTTTATAGCTGAAATCTGTGCCAGCGGCTACAAATGGGGCAAAGGTTCTGATAATTGGCATGAATCTAGCCAAAAAGATGGCAATTGCACCGTATTTATCGAAGAATTCACGTGCACGAGTTAGATCTTCTTCCTTGATAAATTTACCAAAAAAGTGGTGTTCAGTTAGTGCGTTTCCAACTTTTCTTCCAATAAAGAAGTTAAGGGAGTCTCCACCGGCAGATGCTAAGAAGAAGATAATGATGAATATCCAGATACTAAGATGATAATTGGAGTTAGCAGATAGGGCAGCGGCTGCAAATAAAAGTGAATCTCCAGGAAGGAAAGGTAAAATGACCGCTCCAGTTTCAATAAATATGATTGCAAATAAGATTAAGTATGTCCAATCGCCAAACATGTTTACGATCGTGATTAAGTGATGATCAATGTGTAATATAAAGTCAATTAAAAATTTAAAAAAATCCATGTTTTTCCTCTTTTTATATAAGTCATTAACTATTTAAGTGTATCAATAAAATGAGGATTTTTGAATTTAATTTTTTCTTATTTAAATTAATTTGGGTTTATTTAAAAAAAGTATTGACGTTAACTGTGATAGATAGTATAGTATTAGTTGTCGTCAAGTGCGGCATATCAATTTGGTTAAAATTAGTCAAACTTTTCTATTGACAATAAATTAACCACATGGTATATTATTATATGCGGCGTTGAGGTACAATAAGACGACGTTGCGTCAGAGTAGATCTTTGAAAACTGAACAAGATTTTGATTACAAGTGTAAGGTAATTTTAAGTTGTAGAACTTAAAAT